>JAJRDJ010000242.1 GCA_028678445.1 Methylococcaceae bacterium | reverse complement strand
TCGAAACCAAGGAGAATTTCGAACTGGCGATTGAGAAAAGTGGCATTGAAATTCAGGTTCCCAGGCGGAATTACACGATTTCCAATGAAAGAATTCGCGAGCTTGACTCGTTGTATGAAGAACGCTCAGTCACTGGACGCCCCAATAGTTGGGGTATCTTAGTAGAAGAGCTCCGAGAAATACGACGTGCTGTAGAAGCAGGCGTTGTGGTGAATGTTGAAGGTGAAGAGTCTATTCTGAACTGGCAGAACTTCTACAGTTGGGCCCACGGGCGTTACCATATGCTTGAAGATGGCTACGACAAATGGATTGGTGACGATGCATAAAACTCGTTTTTATTAGTGTCATGCGCCAAGACCACAATACGTTCGATACAAAAAAGCAAGTGTCTTGGCAAAATGCGCCCAACACCGCTTGCACACGGACGCGGGGCGGGCTTCGCCTCGTCCCGCAGGGATTCAGCCCCGAAAACCTGGTTCTACGCTGTGGGTTTTATCTGCCAAATCCGCCCCGCGCCGGTAAAGCCTGCCGTTGGGCGGCTTCTCCAAGCGTAGCCATACACCAAGATCATATCAGATGGATAACGTATGGAGCGTGGTCCGGTGCTATACTGAGGCACCCACTAAAATGTATTTCGCTCTATATACACTCTCTTCCAGGAGGTATTTCAGATGGCAACCTTTGTCCTTGTCCATGGCGGTTGGCACGGTGGTTGGTGTTGGAAACGAGTAACACCCCATTTGCAGGCGGCTGGCCATGTTGTCTATGCACCGACTCTGACGGGCTTAGGGGAACGCAGTCACCTGGCATCGCCTGAAATCAACCTTTCGACCCACATTCAGGACATCCTCAACGTCCTGATCTATGAAGAGCTGACCGATGTTGTCTTGGTTGGGCACAGCTATAGTGGGATGGTCATCGCGGGCGTCGCCGATCGCGCACCAGAACGGGTGACCAGACTCGTGTACCTGGACGCCTTTGTTCCTGAAGATGGACAATCTCTGCAAGATATTCTCCGACCGCCATACGGCGAAGGCGTGAACCTCGAAGCCCTCTCGGTTGATGGATGGCGCTTACCCTATCCCTTTCTTGAGCGCCCGTTCGGCATTACGTCCGAGGCCGATGCGCAGTGGGTCCTCGACAAAATCACGCCCCAGCCAGTCAACACCTTGCTCGAACCCATCCATTTCACAAACGGCGGCGCGCCCGCAATCCCGCGAACCTACATCTATCTCAGGTCTCCGGGAGGGCAACCTCCGGATACTGAATTTGTGTGGTTCGCGGAGCGGGCGCGGACGCAACCCGGGTGGACGTATCACGAGTTGGTCAGCGGTCATGATGCCATGCTTATCATTCCAGAGGCCGTCGCGGCGCTTCTCCTTGAATAGGAATAGCTGCGCACAAGAAATGGCGTGTCGTAAATTCCGCACCCTCGTAACCAAAGACGGCGCCGCCGCCCAACACGGCGTGCGGCCGACCCGCCCAGCTGCCGAAGTTAGGCGTTCGTTTTGATCATTGTCAGTTGTGTTGGTGGCGGGCGGTTGACGCCCAGCCGTTGGGCCGAAATCCGAACATGCGAGAGGAGAATCATGAGCAAAGTATTCGTCAACATTGGGCTTAGCCTCGATGGCTACATGGCACCGGAAGGAATGACCATGGAGAATTGGGAGAAGCCTGAGTACAAGAACTGGGGTGCCAAGTGGGGTGAGCTGATGGCCTGGATCATTAATCAGCAGTACTTCCGCGAGCACCTCATGCTCGAACCAGGGGGAGAGACCGGTCCGGTCAATGACCTGGTGCGTAACACCAAGGAGCGCAGCGGTGCCAACATCATGGGTAAGCGAATGTTTGAGCAAGGCGAGGTTTCATGGCCAGAGGAGGCCCCGTTTAACACACCGGTATACGTTCTTACCCACGAGAAGCGCGAACCTTGGATCCGGCCGGGCGGGACGACATTCTACTTCGTCAACGACGGCCGGGAGAGCGCCCTTGAGCAGGCTAGAGAGTCTGCGGGCGGTCGCGATATTCGTATCGCGGGTGGAGCGGATGTGATCCAGCAGTACCTGAACCTGGGTGTCATTGACGAGCTGGAAATCGCCTTGGCCCCCGTGTTGTTCGGCGGCGGGCGGCGTCTCTTCGAGAACCTACGCGAGCCTGGGCCGCAGTTTCGCATTGACAAGGTTCTTGATGGTCCAGCTGCCACGCACTTGCGCTATGTGCGTCAGTGAGGGCCGCCCAACCCATCGTGCAGCCGACCCGCCCAGCTGCCGAAGTTGAGCATCCGTTTTGACCATTGTCGATCGGGTTGATGGTGGGCAGCTGACGCCGAGGGCGATGGGCGCATTATTCTAAGTCAACGGGAGGTGGCAGTATGAGCGATGTCACAGTTATCGGATTGGGCAACATGGGTTCGGCCCTAGCCCGCGCATTACGGGCGAATGGGCACACTGTTACCGTGTGGAATCGCAGCCCAGAGAAGGCTGCGTCCCTGGTGGCAACGGGCGCGGTCCTGGCACCCAGCGCGGCGGCGGCCATCACAGCCAGCTGGCTTATCATCATGTGTGTGACCAACTATGTAGCAGCGAATCGCATTCTGGGTGAAGTGGCAACCGAGCTTCCCGGCAAATTGTTGGTTCAGTTCACCACCGGCTCCCCGCAGGACGCCCGGGCGAGCGAAACATGGGCGCATGCACATGGAGCCGAATACCTCGAGGGGGCCATCACCGGAAGCCCCAGTTCCATCGGAACCGCCAGCGCCCACATCCTGCTCTCCGGCAGAGAAGCCGTGTTTCGCAAAGCCGAACCGATCTTGCGGGGACTGGCCAGCCAGCTGGATTACAAGGGTGAACCCATTGGCCTGGCGTCTGCCTGGGAAATGGTGTTCATCATGCACTATTACGGGATGTTTTTGTCTCTGTTGCATAGTGTCCAAATTTGCCAGGCCGAAGGCATCCCGCTGGAAGAGTACAGCACGTTGCTGGGTGAGCAGGGCAAGCCCTACGAAAAATGGTTGTGTGAAAATATCCAGTCGGGCCATTATCAAGAGACCTCGGCCCCGTTGGAACTGTGGGCCGGAGGCATCCAACAAATCGCCCAACATGCCCAGGACAGCCACATCGATGCCGAGTTTCCCCGGCTCGCCGCGCGCCTCTTCCAGAAGGCGATGGAGGCCGGCTATGCGCGTGAAGAAGTGTCGGCCTTGTTCAAAGTGTTGCAGAAGTCAGATTGAAGGACATCCGTCTGTGCGAATGAGCAAGGAAGATGAAGAGATCTGTTGTGGCTAACTACACCACAGACGAATGGCAAGAAGCGCTGCGACCGATCGCTTCACTAATCGGCAAGTCTGAAAAAGCGCAGCAGAAACTGGCACCGGGAACATGGCAGTATACGATGCTGCGCGACAACCTCAACGCGTTGCGCATTGCGTCCGCGCTGCTGAAGAGGGAAGCCGACGATGCGGGGAGTTTCCCCCGGGACGATTTACAGCAAGCCCTCCGCGCGTTTGCGTCGATGATCAGCAGGGCCGAGAAAGCTCAGGCAAAGTTTTCGCCGGGAACCTCCCAGCACACGTTGCAACGCAACAGGCTCAAGGCATTACGCACCGGAGAAGCGCTGCTGAAGGTGGAGTTAGCAGCTAAAGCCGATGGAGCGGGCCGTGGCCCTGCCGGAGGAATGATGAGAGCTCAGCAACAAATTTTCGCGCTGAAATTTGCCGAGGTCTATCCCCTCTACGTTCAAAAGGCAGAACGCAAAAATCGGACGAAAGCAGAGGTTGACCAGGTTATCTGCTGGTTGACCGGCTATACCCCGGCAGGATTACAACAGCAAATCACACAGGGCCATGATTTTGAAACCTTTTTTGCTCAAGCACCCGCCCTGAATCCCAATCGCTCGCTGATTAAAGGCGTCGTGTGTGGCGTCCGTGTGGAAGACATCGATGATCCGCTCATGCAAAACATCCGCTATTTAGACAAACTGATTGATGAGCTCGCCAAAGGCAAGGCGCTGGAGAAGATTCTGCGACAGTCAGTCGTTTAGCCATCAGCAACGACCGCTATGGGAGAGCCCGTCCTGTGCCTGCCAATCCTCCATCCGTGGTTATCGAGAAAGACGCCATCACGGTGGAAGTATGGGGACTTCTAAGTGGTGGGTAAAATTCGATCAAGATCGCGGTGAGGTTTTTATGGGGGCGGGTCGTCTTGCCTAACGCAAAAACGCTCAACCCAGCGCGCACTGGCCAGCGGGAACCCGCGCGTTTTTCAAGCTTTTATAGAGGGTGAATGATGGCGCGTGAGTCCAAATATTTTCTGCTCAGCCTGGAGTCACTCAGGGCTATTGGCGGCTGGGCTGCGGACTGCGCGGAGCGGGCGCTGTCGGTCTATGAGGCTCAGGCTGATTCAGACTCCCGGCCTCGCGCCGCGCTTGAGGGCATTCGGGTGTTTGCGGGCGGGGGAAAGCGAACCGCCCGATTGCGTACCCTGGCCTTATCGGCGCATGCCGCGGCACGCGAGGCAGGCAATCCCGCCGCCGCAGCAGCCGCCCGCGCCGCCGGACATGCCGCGGCGAGCGCTTACACGCATCCCCTGGCGGATGTTCAACAAACGAAGCATATTGTCGGTCCCGCAGCCTATGCCGCCCTGGCACTGGAGTTAAACCACGGTGGCGATCCCAACATCGGTGAGGGGGAGGTCCGCTGGGCGATCGAGCATGCTCCCCCTGCAGTGCGCGAAGTCTTGCAGCAGATGCCCGCTCGGCAACCGGGTAACAGTCGGTTGGAGACACTCCTCTATGAGTTGGATGCAGGCCTCCGT
>JAJRDJ010000241.1 GCA_028678445.1 Methylococcaceae bacterium | reverse complement strand
TTCGGCAAGAGCGGATTTTTCCGCAAGGCTCCGGGGCCGCAGCGTCGAGCCCGTCACGGTCAGGCGTTTCAGCAGGATAGGCATGAGATTGACGGTGGCTTTGGGGCCGTCTTGCACGGCAATGATGACCAGTCTCCCCTCGGGAGCCAGAAGCTCCAGATGCTGCGAAAAATAGGGACCGCCAATGATATCCAGTATCAGATTCACGCCCTTTCCCCCTGTCAGCGCCATCACGCGGCTCTTGAACTCGTTTTCCCGGTAGTTGATGGACTCGGCGCCCAACGTCCGACACACGGCGCATTTTTCTTCGCTGCCGGCGGTAGCCAGGACTCTGGCGCCGAACTGCCTGGCGAGCTGGATGGCGGTCGTACCTATCCCGCTGCCGCCGCCTTGCACCAGAAGGGTTTCGCCGGGCTTGAGTTGTCCGCGTACAAAGACATTGGACCAGACCGTAAACAGGGCTTCCGGCAGAGCCGCCGCCTGAATACAACTGAGATTCGGCGGCACCGGCAGGCACAGGGAAGCCGCCGCGAGACAGTATTCCGCGTAGCCACCCCCGGTCACCAGTGCACAGACGCGATCGCCGATGGCCAGGGTTTTGACATCCTCGCCAAGCGCCACGACTATTCCAGCCACTTCCAGACCCGGGATTTCGGATGTCCCCGGGGGCGCTGGGTAGAGCCCGCGCCGCTGCAGAATGTCCGGCCGGTTGATGCCGGATGCCGCGACCCGGATTAGCGCTTCTTCACGGCCTGGTTGGGGTAAGGGCTGTTCCTGCACTTCGAGAACCGACACGTCACCCGGCTGGGTGATGGAAATGGCGCGCATGGCGGCGGGCAGGACGGGCTTTGAGGCGCAGTTCAAGTGCTCTTTCAGCGGGGCTTTGGATGAAGAATGGTGTTGCGGGGCGCTTGAGAGGCGTCCGCTTCCGGATAATCTAGGGTGTAGTGCAAGCCTCGGCTCTCCTTGCGGAGCAAGGCGGATCGAACAATCAGTTCCGCCACAATCACCAGGTTGCGCAATTCCAGCAGATCGTTAGTGACACGGAAATGGCCGTAATAATCGGCAATCTCCCATTGCAGCAGCTCCACTCGCCGCAGGGCACGCTCCAGCCGCTTGTCGGTGCGGACGATCCCCACGTAGTCCCACATGAACCGGCGGATTTCGTCCCAGTTGTGGGCGACGACGACTTCCTCGTCCGAATCGATCACCTTGGATTCGTCCCATTCGGGCAGATCCGGTGGAACCGGTCGCTCGTCCAGCGTGGTCAGGATGTGCTCGGCTGCCTGTTTGGCGAACACCAGACATTCCAGTAGCGAATTACTGGCCATGCGGTTGGCGCCATGCAGCCCGGTGCAGGCGGCTTCGCCGATCGCCAGGAGTCCCGGCACATTGGTGCAGGCACGGTGGTCAGTCAGGATACCACCACAGGTATAGTGCGCGGCGGGGACCACCGGAATGGGGTCGCGGGTCATGTCGATGCCGAGTTCCAGGCAACGGGAATGGATGGTCGGGAAATGCTGGATGATAAAGTCGGCCGGGCGATGCGAAATATCCAGGAACACGCAATCGGCGCCGAGGCGCTTCATTTCGTGATCGATGGCCCGCGCTACGATGTCACGGGGCGCGAGTTCCTCGCGATAATCGAACCGATGCATGAACGGGCTGCCATCGCGGAGAATCAGCCGGCCACCCTCTCCCCGCACTGCCTCGGAAATCAGGAAGGAGCGCGCATGGGGATGGTAAAGACAGGTTGGATGAAACTGGATGAACTCCATGTTGGCTATGTTCGTCCCGGCGCGCCACGCCATGGCGATGCCGTCCCCGGTCGCGATATCCGGATTGCTGGTGTAGAGGTAGACCTTGCTTGCCCCCCCCGAGGCAATCACGACGTACCGGGCCCGGAAGGTTTCAACACGATGGGATTTTCCGTTAAGCACATAAGCGCCGAGCACACCCCGGTCAGTCAGTCCCAGACGTTCTCCGGTAATCAGATCTATTGCATTGTGATATTCGAAAAGCTGGATGTTCGCATGTTGACGCACCTGCTGTTCGAGCGAGGTTTCCACTGCGCGGCCGGTGGCATCGGCCGCATGCACCACGCGCCGGTGGGTGTGGCCGCCTTCGCGAGTCAGATGCAAATGGTGCTCGCCGTTGTCCGATTCCACCTCGGTAAACGGTACGCCTTGCTTCAGAAGCCAGTCGATGCAGGCCTTGCCTTGCGAAACCACTAATCGAACCGTCGCGGGGTCGCAAAGACCGGCGCCAGCCTCGAGCGTGTCCTTGATGTGTGATTCGATTGAGTCCTCGGCATCGAGGACGGCCGATATGCCACCCTGTGCATAGAGGGTGTTCGATTCCAGCAGTGAGGTTTTGGATATGACCGCAATCCGGGTCCGTTCTGCAATACGCAGGGCCAAACTGAGGCCCGACGCACCGCTGCCGATGATAAGAACGTCAAACCATAAGGATGTCATCGGGTATGTCAATTGGGTGGGAG
>JAJRDJ010000240.1 GCA_028678445.1 Methylococcaceae bacterium | reverse complement strand
TACCAGGATTCCAGCCGATCGCTGGAAGTCCTATCGAGCGGCGAAACCCCACCGGACGGTGACTGGCTCAAGGAAGCCGGCTATGCCCGGGACTGGTACCGCTTGCTGATGGAACAAACCTTCGGCTGAGCGTGTTACCCGCCAGACTGGCCAGTGCAAAATTCAGTAAAGGGGTTCACCGTCGAGCGTGTCGTGGGCAAAAGAGGCGGCATCGTCCAGGGGTTCAAGGTGTGTCACGATAACCGCGCTGCGGATGACGCGGGCGATTTCATGTTCGATCTCTTCGGAGAGATCGTGCCCCTGCTGAACTGTCCAGTCACCCGGCACCAGCACATGCACCGTGACGAATCGATGCGTTCCGGAGGCGCGGGTGCGTAAGTCGTGAAACTGGATACCGCGGTCCCGATAGCGGCGCAGGGTGGCCATGATCAATTGCTGTTCCCGATCGGGGAGCGCGGCATCGAGAAGACCGGCGATGGAGCGGATGATGAGTCGAGCGCCCGACCAGATGATTTGCAGTGCGGCCAGCAGGGCGATGGACGGGTCCAGCCACAAGTGACCGGTCAGGCTGATGCCCGCCAGCGCGATCAATATGGCGCCGGTGGTCCAGACGTCCGAGATCAGGTGGCGGCCATCGGCCTCCAGCGTAATGGAACCATGTTTACGCCCGGCCCTTAGCAACACCAGCGCCACCACCAGATTCACCATCGCGGCCACTGCTGATAAGGCCATACCGATGTCGATAGCTTCCAGGGGCTGTGGATACAGCCAGCGTTCCCACGCCGCCCAGGCAATGCCCCCGGCGGCGAGCAGGATCAGCGCACCCTCGAATCCGCTGGCAAAGTACTCTGCCTTGCCATGCCCAAAGGGATGGCCGGCATCGGCTGGCCGTGCGGCCACCGTCAGCATAAGCAGCGCCACGACCGCCGCCACCAGGTTAACCAGCGATTCCGCTGCGTCGGACAGTAGTCCGACCGAACCGGTGATGTGATAGGCATAGCTCTTGAGGCCTATCGTCAAAAGGGCCGCCGCGATGGAAAGCCAGGCAAATTGGGTCAGGCCTTGCGGTTTCATGAAGGTGGCGTGTCTCAGGATGCCCCGAGTGCCCGCGCCAGGAGAGCCTGAATCGGGTCCGGGAAGGGCAACTGCAAGGCCAGTACATGCCCGCGCTCGGACATCTTGTTCCAGGTCTTTTTCACGATAACGATCAACTTTTCGGCATCCTTCGAGGCGGCAAAATCGGCAAAATAGTGTTCAAGAAACACTAGGCAGATGACGTCCTCCAGCGTTTGCGCCTCCGGGTCGGTCTTGATGCCGCGCTTCTGAATCAACGTCCTTACCCGGTCAATGGTCGGCGGGTCATAGCCGACCTCGATCATCAACTCGGCAACCCGCTCGGCATGGAATCCATACAAACCGGTACGCCACTTCAGGTAACCCTCCCGGGTCTCGGGATAGCGGTTCCGCGGCACCTCCCAGCGCCGGATATGCTGCCCTCTAGCGGCAATTCGCAAAGCCTCCGAGGCATCTGGACTCACTCGCTCAAGGCACGCGGACATCCGTTGGCCGTAGAGTAATTCCTTGGGATGTTCATGACCTCCTTCAACTTCGAAATTCGGATCGCACGCGTTTGCTGCGTCGATCAACTCAAGAATCCGCTCCAGTCGCGATCCACTCATCATTCATTTCCTCTGCAATCCGGTGATTTTTCTGATTCCACACGCCCTGCCGCATTCGCTTATCAGGGCACCATCTTACCGCCCGCCGCCGGATAGGAGGTCTCTCGTGTAAAATCGCTGGTTAACGCGAGGGAATCGATGCACATATTGCTAAGCAATGATGATGGATATGCCGCCGAGGGACTCAAAGTCCTGGCGAAGTCGCTGGGTGCGCAGGTGGATATCACCGTGGTAGCCCCGGAAGCCAATCGGAGCGGCGCCAGCAACTCGCTCACCCTCGAAGTACCGTTGCGTGTCAGCAAGGCGGAAAACGGCTTTCTAAAAGTGAACGGCACACCGACCGATTGCATTCACCTGGCCATTACCGGCTTGCTGGACCGCGAACCCGACATGGTGTTCGCCGGCATCAATCATGGCTCGAACCTGGGCGATGACGTGATCTACTCCGGCACGGTCGCGGCGGCCACCGAAGGACGCTTCCTTGGCTTGCCCGCTGTCGCCATTTCACTGGCTTCGTCCAATCCTCAGTATTTCGACACGGCCGGCCGGGTGGCGGTATCGCTGCTCGAACGTATCCGACGTCATCCTTTACCTCCAGACACCATTCTGAACGTCAATGTGCCGGATCGTCCCTGGGACGAACTGCGTGGTTTTCAGTCCTGCCGCCTGGGTCAACGCCATAAGGCGGAGCCAGTCGTCCGGGGCACAGACCCGCGCGGCCGCGAAATCTATTGGGTAGGTGCGGCTGGCCCGGAACAGGACGCTGGCCCGGGTACCGACTTCCATGCTATTCGCCAGGGTTTTGTCTCTGTCACCCCCTTGCAAATCGACCTGACCCGTTACGATCGCCTCGCGACTCTGGCACACTGGCTAGAGGGTGAGCCGGGCTGATGAAACAGCGCATCGAAGGTATCGGCATGACCTCCCGCCG
>JAJRDJ010000239.1 GCA_028678445.1 Methylococcaceae bacterium | reverse complement strand
CCGCTTTCTGACACCCTCCAGCAGTTCCGCGGCGAGCAGCAGGTAGAACCCGTCAATACCCCGGGCGATGCGGAAGTTGGCGATAACGCGGCCCTTGTGGGTACAGAAGGCGCCGCAGCCGGCCGCGCCTAGCGCCAGCGCCTGTATGTCGCACGTCGACTGGCCCTGTAGAAAGACCGTCGCATCCTCGCCCGAGATTTTCAGCAGGCCCCAGTCCGGCAGGGGGCAGATGCCTGGCCCACCCGTGGCGCGGGGGAAATCCTTCCAGGCATCAAGCCATGGGGTGGCGGGGCGATTCGGTTGATTCATTCAAGAATGAGGTATGGGCTGCATGGATTGGCTGGTGTCAGGTACATTTGGCCACTGTGCGGGGAAGGCGCCCGCACCTGGGTTACTGCGAACCAGTCTCACTTGTCAGGTCCAGCTCTGAGGCGGGTGGGGCTGTCCGAACTATCAACGTTGGTTGTGCAGTGCGGCGATGCGTTCTTCCAGGGGCGGATGACTCAGAAACAGCTTCTGGAAGCCCGAAGCTCCGCCGCCGCTGATGCCGAAGGCCGCCATCTCGCCCGGCAAATCCTGAGGGTCATGCGCACGTTGCAGGGCCCGTAGCGCTTCGACCATCTTGGTGCGGCCGGCCAGTTGTGCGCCGCCAGCGTCAGCCCGAAATTCCCGCCAGCGCGAGAACCACATCACGATCATCGTTGCCAGGATGGACAGCAGGATCTGGGCCACCATCTGGGTGATGTAATACGCCGGGCCAAACCCGGCCCGGTCATCATCGCCCGAGCGCAGCAGCACCCGATCCACCAGATAACCGGCAACCGTGGCAAAGAAATACACGAAGGTATTCACCACGCCCTGCAACAGGCCCATGGTGACCATGTCGCCGTTGGCGACGTGGCTCATTTCATGCCCCAGCACGGCTTCCACTTCATCCGGATTCATGCGGTGCAGCAGGCCGGTGCTGACGGCGACCAGCGAGCTGTTCTTGCTCATGCCGGTGGCGAAAGCATTGGGGTCGGGCGTGTCGAAAATGCCGACTTCAGGCATGCCGATATTCAAGCGCCGGGCCTGCCGGGAGATGGTATCCACCAGCCATTGCTCGGTCTGGTTGGCGGGGTGCTCGATCATATGCACGCCCATGGATTTTTTTGCCATCCACTTGGACATCAGCAGCGAGATGAACGAGCCGCTCATGCCGATGACGGCCGACGACAGCAACAGGCTGTCCAGGCTCAGGGGGACACCGTTTTGATGCAGGTAGTCGCCGATCCCCAGCACCTGAAACAGGATGCTGATCAGCAACAATACCGCCGCGTTGGTCAGCAGAAAAAGCAGAATGCGCATGGTGAAATTCCCGGTAAATAAATCAGAGCTGCCATAATTGGAGCTGGACACGTAAAAATCAAGTGTCGGTCCCGGCATTTAATTGGAATGGTGAGCGGGCCTCTGGCGATTTATCTACTGTGGAGGAATGGTCATGCTGTACTCGGTACCGTTATTTCAGAGAACAAGAATTCGGCTGGCCCTGTCGCTGGGCATTACGCTGATGGCCAGCGCGTGCGGCGGCGCGCCGGGACCGATCGATCTCGGCAGCATCAGGCTGCCGCCGGGTTTCAGTATCGCGGCGTATACCACTCAAGTGCCCGGCGCTCGGTCGATGTCGCTGGGGGACGATGGCACCGTCTACGTGGGAACCCTCGATCAAGGCAAGGTCTATGCTGTTCGTGATGCCGACGGGGATGGCCGGGCCGAGCAGGTCAGCACCGTGGCCAGTGGCCTCAATGCGCCGAATGGCGTCGCCTGGCTGGCAGGCGATTTGTATATCGCCGAGGTCTCGCGCATCAGCAAAATCGGCAACATCAAGGCGCATCGTGAGCGGCCCGCCACGCCGGAGGTCATTTACGACGGCTACCCAAGCGACAAGCATCATGGCTGGAAATACCTCCGGACCGGTCCGGACGGCAAGCTGTATACGGCAGTGGGCGCGCCCTGCAATGTCTGCAAGCCCGAGAAAGAGGTTTATGCGACGCTGACCCGGCTCGACCCGGATGGTAAGAACTTCGAAATCTTCGCCCGCGGTCTCCGCAACAGCGTGGGTTTTGACTGGCATCCGGTGACGCATGAACTCTGGCTTACCGACAACGGACGTGACTGGCTGGGCAATGACCTCCCCCCGGATGAACTGAACCATGCGGCGAAGGCGGGACTGCATTTCGGCTTCCCGTATTGCCATGGCAAGGATATCGCCGATCCCGAGTTCGGCAAGGAGGCCGCCTGTAGCCAGTTCACCGCTCCCGAATGGAGTTTCCCTGCCCATGTCGCCGCGCTGGGTCTGCGCTTTTATACCGGCGCGGCATTCCCCGTCAACTACCGACAGCAACTCTTCGTGGCCCAGCATGGCTCCTGGAATCGTAGCCAGCCGCAGGGCTACCGTGTTGTCTTGGTGCGTTTCGAGCAGGGCAAGCCGGTCGCCGAGGAGGCTTTCGCCGAAGGCTGGCTGAAGCCCGACGGCACCGTGACGGGGCGGCCGGTGGATATATTGCAAATGCCGGATGGCGCTCTGCTGGTATCGGATGACCAATCCGGGGCGATTTACCGGATTGCTTTCCAGCCCGCTACCCAAGTATCAAAACCGTAGTCGCCCTGGATCAGGACCATTTCATGGCCAAGCTGTTGTTCGTTGTTGTATCGCTCCTCGTGCCCGTGCTGGGCATTGCGGCCGAGGCTTCATCGCCGGGACTGGCCCCTGCGGCGCTGGATTTGACGGGGCATGCGGTCGGGTATCTGGCCCTGGCCATCACGGTGCTTGCCTACGTCGCGGCCATGTCCGAGGACGTCATCGAGTTGCGTAAATCCAAGCCGATGGTGTTGGGCGCTGCCCTCGTCTGGTTTGTCATCTGTATTTATTACGCCATGCAGGGCAATCCCAAGGCGGCGGTCATGGCTTTCGAGAGCAACCTGCTCGCCTATGTTGAATTGCTGTTGTTCATCCTCGTGTCCATGACGTATCTCAATGCCATGGAGGAACGAGGCATTTTTGATGGAATGCGCATCTGGCTGGTTAACCGGCGATACAGTTATCAGCAGCTATTCTGGATCATAGGCACGCTGGCGTTTTTCCTATCGGCGATCGTGAGCGGCCTGGCTGTGGCGCTGTTGATGGGTAACATAGCCCTGGCGGTAGGGAAGCATAATTCCAGGTTCGTTCGGCTGGCTTGTGTCCACATCATCAGCGCCACCAATGCCGGCGGTTCGTTTAGCCCGTTGGGCGGGATTTCGACACTCTTCGTCTGGCAGCACCATGTCTTGCATTTCACCGAGTTCCTGACACTTTTCATTCCATGCCTGGTTAACTTTCTCGTGCCAGCCCTGATCATGCATTACTTCGTGCCTAAAGAAGTGCCGCTAATTTCGAGGCATGTGATTAACCTGAGGCGCGGCAGCAAGCGCATCATTTTTCTCTTTGGGCTGACCTTGGTCATTACGGTGCTATCGAACGTCTATCTCGAACTGCCTCCCGCGGCGGGCATGATGGCGGGGTTGGCGCTGCTTCAGTTATTTAGTTTCTATTTGATCAAGACCGCCAAGGGCCGCGAGCAGGAGGCTATCGTCGATGAGCCAAAAGCCTCCCTCTGGTTGGACGACCGGGATTACGACATTTTCCAGAAAATTGGCAATCTCGAATGGGATACGCTGCTGTTTTTTTATGGGGCGATGATGATCATCGGCGCCTTGGGTTTCGTCGGCTATCTGGATGCCATTGCGCATTTTCTGTTCGGCGAGATCGACACCACACTGGCCAATATCCTGATCGGGCTGTCCTCGGCCTTTATCGATAACGGCACCCTGATGTTCGCCGTCCTGAACATGCACCCGACCATGCCCATCGGGCAATGGCTGCTGTTGACCCTGACGCTGGGCGCCGGCGGTAGTCTTCTAGCCATCGGTTCCGCGCCGGGCGTCGGGTTGTTGGGGCAAGTCAAGGGCATTTACACCTTCGGCTACCACTTGCGCTGGATGCCGGTGATTCTGCTGGGGTATTTTGCCAGTGTCGCCGTCCACTTCTGGGTCAATGCCCGGTTTTTCTGAACTAGCGAATCAAACCCATGAACAGCCACACAGCGGAGCATCTGTTCCACGGTGCCCTTGCCGACGAATATCATTTTCTGCAGCGCATCTGTCCGGCGGCGGCGGAGATGAGTCAGCGGGTCGGCGAGTATGTTGAGCATCTGCCTCCGCGCCCTGACGGTTGCGCGCTTGAGTTGCTGGAACTCGGCTGCGGTACCGGGATCACCACTCGGCATCTGCTCAACAGCCGGGATGATCTCCGGATTGTGTCCGTCGACAATGCGCCAGCGATGCTGGCACAAGCCCGGGTTAATCTAGCAGAGGCACTGGCGAATGGACGGCTGGAACTGCGCGAGAGCGATGCACTGTCCGCCCTGGAGACACTTGCCGATGACTCCATGGAGGTGGTGGCCAGCGCCTACACCCTGCACAACTTCCTGTCCGGGTACCGGACCCGGGTGCTGGCGGAAATCCTCCGGGTGCTGAAGCCGGGCGGGCTGTTCGTCAATGGCGACCGCTATGCGATCGATGAGCCTGCCGCGCATCTCCAGCACACTCAGGAGGAAGTAAGGGGTTATTTCCGGGTGTTTCTCGAGATGCAGCGCCCGGATTTGCTCGAGCAGTGGGTGGTGCACCTATTTAGCGACGAATCCGAGGAGCATCTCATGCGCTTGCATCCGGCGCTGGAGGAAATGGTGGCCCTGGGGTTTGCCGAGATCCGCGTGAATTTCCGGAACGGCGTCAATGCGCTGGTCAGCGGAAGGAAACCATGGCGGTAGGGCGCGGCAAGGATCGCAAGAGCGTTTACCGTTGTACCGATTGCGGTCATGCGCAAAGCAAATGGGCCGGGCAGTGCCCCGGTTGCGGTCTCTGGAACTCACTGGTCGAAAGCCTGGAGGACCGGCCCGCCTCGGCGTCTAGCCGATTTTCCGGCTATGCCGGTGCGGCGAAACAGGGCCCCGCAACACCCATATCGCTGGCGGCGGTCGAGGCCGAGGAAATTCAGAGGACGCCTTGCGGTCTGGAAGAATTCGACCGGGTGCTGGGAGGCGGCCTGGTGCCGGGTTCGGCGGTGCTGATCGGTGGCGATCCCGGCATCGGCAAATCGACCCTGCTGTTGCAGACGGTGTCATCCCTTGGCGGGCAGCACCCAGTGTTGTACATCACCGGCGAGGAATCCATCAGCCAGGTGGGCCTGAGGGCCCGGCGTCTGAATCTGCCCTGCGCGGCAGTGCAGATCCTGGCCGAGACCGAACTCGAACGCATACTGGCCACCGCCGGCGCGCATCATCCGGAATTTCTGGTGGTTGACTCCATCCAGACGGTCTACAGCGAGCTGCTGCAATCGGCCCCGGGTTCCGTGGCGCAGGTCCGGGAATGCGCGGCGCAACTGGTGCGTTTCGCGAAGCAGACACAGACTACGGTGTTTCTGGTCGGGCATGTTACCAAGGAAGGTGCTCTGGCGGGGCCGCGCGTCCTGGAGCACATGGTCGATACGGTATTGTATTTCGAAGGGGACAGCAGCAGCCGGTTCCGCGTGATCCGGGCCTTCAAGAACCGCTTTGGCGCGGTCAACGAACTGGGCGTGTTCGCCATGACCGAGACCGGACTCAAGGAGGTTCGCAATCCCTCCGCCATCTTTCTCTCGCGCGGCGACGAGGATGCCCCGGGCAGCGTGGTCATGGTGATGCGGGAGGGCAGCCGGCCGATGCTGGTGGAGGTGCAGGCGCTGGTGGACGAATCCCACCTGCCTACCCCGCGCCGGGTGGCCGTTGGCATGGAAAGCAATCGGCTGGCCATGCTGTTGGCTATCCTGCACCGGCATGGCGGGATGCCGATCCTGAATCAGGATGTGTTCGTGAATCTGGTGGGCGGTTTACGCTTGAGCGAAACCGCCGGTGATCTGGCCGTCGCTCTCGCCGTGGTATCGAGCTATCGCGACAAGCCCATTCCGCGGGACTGGGTGGTGTTCGGCGAATTAGGCCTTAATGGCGAGGTCAGGCCGGTGCAAAACGGCGAGGAACGCCTGCGAGAAGCAGCCAAGCATGGCTTCCGGCACGCTCTCGCGCCCGCGAAGAATATCGTCAAGGGGCAAAATCCCGGACTAAGCGTGGTGCCGGTGAAAAGCCTAAGGGAGGCGATCGACGCGCTCTAGCAGCCCCACCACACCGGCGGCTCTCCCTTCAAATCACGACCTGGGTACCCAGTTCGACCACGCGCTCGACGGGAATCTGGAAATAACTTGCGGCGGAACCCGCGTTGCGCGCCATGGCGATAAACAGCCGGATGCGCCACATCGCCAGCTTCGGTGAGCGTTTGGCAATCAAGGTCTCGCGGTTAAGAAAATAATAGGTGTCGGCCGGGTCGATATCAAACTCGCGGCTGCTGGATTTGAGCGCCTTGGGTATGTTGGGTGTTTCGGCGAATCCGTAGTGCAGGTTGACACGAAACAGGGATACGCCAATTTTTTGCACTTCACGCCGCTTTTCCGGCGCGACACGCGGCACGGATTCCGTGATCACGGTCATGATGATGACGTTATGATGCAATACCTTGTTGTGCTTGAGATTGTTCAGCAACGAGGGGGGTATACCCTGGCGGCTGCTGGACATGTAGACGGCGGTTCCGCTGACCCGGGTTGGGGGATGGGCTTCGATGAGACTCAGGAATTCGGCGGCGGGCATGGCTTCCTCCTGCAGTTTTTCCACGACTAGCTCCCGGCCTCGTTTCCAGGTGCTGAGCAAGGTGAACACCAGACCGCCGATCACCAGCGGAAACCAGCCGCCATCGGGAATTTTCGGAATGTTCGCGCCAAAAAAAGCCAGGTCCACGGACAGGAACAGCAACGCCAGCAGACCGCTGGCCAGTGGATTCCAGCGCCATAAACTCAGGAAAACGACAAACGCCAGTATCGTATCGATGGCCATCGTGCCGGTGACGGCGATGCCATAAGCGGCCGCGAGTTTCGATGATGATTGCAATCCCACAATCAACCCGATGACACCCACCATCAGCGCGCCATTGATGACCGGAACATAAATCTGCCCCTTCTCGCCTTCGGAGGTGTGTTTGATGCTCAGCCGCGGGCAGTAGCCCAGTTGGATGGCCTGGGAAGTCAGTGAGAAGGCGCCTGATATCACGGCTTGAGACGCGATGACCGTCGCGGCCGTGGCCAAAAGGATCATGAAGGACAGCCAGCCGGGTGCGACGGTCAGGTAAAACGGGTTATGAATAGCGAGCGGTTCCCTCATCAGCAAGGCGCCCTGACCGAAGTAGTTCAGCACCAGCGCGGGTAGCGCCAGGAGGAACCAGGCCTTGCGGATCGGCGCTCGGCCAAAATGGCCCATATCGGCATAGAGGGCTTCCCCACCCGTGACCGCCAGCACCACGGCCCCCAGCGTCAGGGCGCCATGCCAGCCATGCTCCGCAAAGAAGCGCCAGCCATGGAGAGGATTCATGGCCGACAGGACGGCCGGTGTCTTGTGCAGGCTAATCAGCCCAAAACTGGCCAGACTGACGAACCAGATCACCATGATGGGTCCGAAGAGCCCCCCGACTCGCTCGGTGCCGTGCTTCTGGGCGCTAAACAGGGTGATCAGAACGGCCAGCGCGATGGGGATAATGAATTGACTCAGGCCCGGTTTCAGTACCTCGAGACCCTCGACGGCGCTCAATACGGAAATGGCCGGGGTGATGATGCCGTCGCCGTAAAACAGTGCGGCGCCGATCAGGCCGAGAATCATCAGCGCCGTCCGGGCGCCCGGGCTGATTTGGGCTTTTTGAACGACGAGCGACATCAGGGCCATGATGCCGCCCTCGCCCTTGTTGTCGGCCCGCATGATGAACATCACGTATTTAATGGAGATCACCAGCAGGATGGCCCAGAACACCAGGGAGAGTATTCCCAGGATATTAGCCGGGCTGGCCGCCAGGGAATGAGCCCCGGTAAAACACTCCTTGAGCGTATAGAGGGGACTGGTCCCGATATCGCCGAACACTACGCCCAGGGCGGCAATGACCAGGCTGGGGTTTTCTTTATGATGGTAAGGAGAATAGGTTATGGGTACGGTCATGCGGAATCCCTTCGATGGTGGACTGTCGGAACAAGCGTACCGATCGGTGCGGTGAGTCAGGGTATCCGGGCCATCCAGATGTTAGACTTAGCACCATTCACCACGCTGTTTCATGGCTTGGCAATGTGAACCCCCGGGGCCGGGCGAACGATACACGTGGAGAGTAAGCCATGACAAGGAAATCAGCGGCTGAGTTTGACTAAACAGTGATTCGCACATTTTTTTCTGTTAACGGAGGCGTCAACCGCATGTCACAACACGATTCAACGACCGGGCAACTGGTCCGGAAACACTTAGCCTTGATTCTGCTCCCGGCCTTTTTTTCAGCTTGCGCCGCGATGGAAGCCAATCAGGCCGTGGAAACCGAGCAACTACTGGCGGCGGCAGGGTTCCAGATCAAACTGGCCCAATCACCGGCCCAGCTCGCACACGTGAAAACCCTTACGCAGCACAAGCTGGTGCCACATGAAAAGGATGGCGGTGTGTATTACGTCTATGCGGATGCAACCACCTGCAAGTGCGTGTACTGGGGCAATGAAGCATCCTATCAGCGCTATCAGCAGCTCGCCGTCCAGCGTGAAATTGCCGATGATCAGCGCATGGCCGCACAGATGAACGAGAATGCCGCCATGAACTGGGGCATGTGGGGAGCGGGCCCATGGTGGGTTTACTAGACCGGCCAATGTGCCCCTGGCGCCCCGCCAGCTTAAAGGAGGGCACCTCGACATTAGCGGAAGCGCCGGCCTTTACAATAGGATGACCTTGACAGCCGGGAACCCGCTCATTACATTGCGCCCTGTTTCGACGCGATACAACAAGCCTCGCACCCCGGAACCCGGCCCCGGAAAGGGTCGTCCCGAGTGAATGTGAGAATGAAGACCTGAAAACGGGAGCCACACATGATGACTGTTGCGAATCACAAAAGAATTCGGTCGTTGACGAGCGGGGCGCTGGTGTTGGCCCTGCATGCTGGCGCCGTAGTAGCCGCCGAGGACCCGCTGATAACCGTTGAGCGGGGGGCGAAGATATTCGAGGAGAACTGTGCGAGTTGTCATGGAGCCGACCTGGGTGGATATCTCGCGCCAGCCTTAAACAAGGAACGCCTGAAGGGCCGCAGTCCCACCTCGCTGCGCAGCACTATCCTGGCGGGCTCCTTCGATACCCTGATGCCTCCCTTCTACGGCAAGCTCTCCGACGAGGAAATCCGTTCGGCGGTGAAATACATTTCCAATACCGGCAAGCTTGATCCGCAGTGGACCATCGAGGACATCAAGAAATCCATCAAGGTCCACGTGGCCGATGAGTCGACCCTGCCCGACAAACCCGCCTACGCCATCGATAATCTGGACGATCTCATCGGCGTTGCCGCCCGGGGCCGCCATGGCCGCGGCGAAGGCTCTAAAGCCGTTTTCATCAACAGCGCCACCAACACCAAAGTAGGCGAGGTGCCGACCAAAACCGCCGCGCACATCATCGAGTTCAACCCTGTCAATCCGCGCTGGGCCTACGTCAAGACGGACACCGCCGAAGTGTACAAGGTCGATCTCTACTCCATGAAGGTGGTACGCGAGGTTAAGACTGGCCTGAACGGGCCGGCCCTGGGCGTTTCGCGGGATGGAAAATATCTGATGGCCGGTTCCTTCGTGCCGCACAATGCGGTGCTGCTGGATGCCGATACGCTGGAACCCCTGAAGTACTTCAAGCTGGAAGGCACCGACCCGGACGGCAAGTTCGTGACGTCCGATTCTGGAATGATCACAGGCACCCCGTATACCGACATCTTTGCCATTGCGCTGGAAAACGCCGGACAGGTCTGGGTGGTCGATCTGAAGAAACCCGATTTCCCCGTGACCCCGATCACCGATGTCGGTCATCATCTGCACGATGCCTTCCTCTCGCATGGCGGGAAGAATCTGATGATCGCCTCCTACGATGACAGCATCGTCGCCGCCATCGATCTGGAGCAACGCAAGATTATCAAGAAACTGCCCGCCGGTTGCGTGCCGCACGTGGGCGGCGGGTCGGTGGTCAAGGTCGATGGCCGCACCCTCGGGTTCGGCACCAATTTCGGTGATTGTGACCACGAAGTCGTCAGCGTCTGGGATCTCGACAAGATGGAGGTCGTGAAACAGATTCCCGTGCTCGGCGGCACGGAATCGCCCGCCGCGCACCCGGATGCTCCCTACGTGGCGGTCGATATCATCAGCAAGGATCGCCGCGCCCGGACGATTCAGCTAATCGACAAGCACACGCTGGAAATCGCCAGGACGCTGGACGTTGGTGGTCACGCCTACTTCCCGGAATATAACGCCAGCGGCAAGTTGTTGTACGTCAGCTCCGGCTACACCGGGGACGAAGTGGTGGCCTTCGACTCCAAAACCCTGGACCGGGTGGCCTCGTTCACCATGGAAAGTCCGGCCGGCATCTTCTCGCGGGCCCGTGCCAGGTTCATGACCCGGGGCCTCGCACCCGGCAATCTGTAAACAGCTTCTGGTCGCCCGGACGGATAGAAAACTATCACCTCTTCGTCCGCCGGGTGTTTCGGGAGTTCGAGCTTAACGATTATCGAGAGAGGGAGACACTATGAAAAAGTCAATCATGCTGGCATCGCTGATACTCGCGGTTCCCGGGGGCACGGCCCAGGCGGTGGATATTCAAGCAGGCAAGGAGAAGGCATCGACCATCTGCGCCTCGTGTCATGGCATAAACGGGATCAGTGCCACCGATGGCTTCCCGAACCTCGCGGGCCAGAAAGCCGGATATCTTACCAATGCCCTCAAGGCTTACCGGGAAGGCAGCCGCAAGGCCCCGATCATGAACAACATGGCCGCCAATCTGAGCGATCACGATATTGAAAATCTGGCGGCGCATTTCTCGGGGCTCAAGCCCACTCCCTGATCGGCCCATGCGGCTTGGCCGTCTGTCTTGTGCGGGGATGCTCCTGATGCTGCCCTGGTGGGTCCTGGCTCAAGATGTGCCCCGTGAGCGACAGACGGCATTGAAGGCGCTGCTGCACCAGGATTGCGGTTCCTGTCACGGGATGACGCTGCAAGGAGGGCTGGGGCCCTCCCTGCTCGCGAAAGACCTCGGCAACAAACCCGATGAATTCTTGATCGAGACCATTCTGAATGGCCGCCCGGGAACAGCCATGCCACCCTGGAACAGCCTGCTCACCCGGGATGAAGCCACCTGGCTGGTTCGGATGCTGCGTTCCGGCTCCGAAAATTCCCCATCTCACCCGTAGCACCATGACTGCCCAAACCCATAGGCCTTTGATCATGCATCCCTTTTCTCTGTTGCTGTTGGTCATCTGGTCTGGCGTCCTGTCCGCTGAAGTGCGCGGTACCGGCGATCTGGGGCTGATCGTCGAACGCGCGACGGGCAGTCTCGCAGCCCTGAATACCAGCACGCGCACGATTACCGGCAAAATTAGCGGCCTCGGCGATCTCTCCCATGCCAGCCTGGTGTATTCGCCCGATGAGCGGTTTGCCTACGTGTTTGGCCGGGATGGTGCGCTGACCAAGGTCGATGTGCTGGAAAACCGGATTGTCAAGCGCGTCGAGCAAGCCCATAACAGCGTGGGTGGCGCGATCTCCCAGGATGGGCGCCTGATCGCCACGTCCAATTACGAACCCGGTGGTGTCCGGGTCTTTGCGGCGGATACACTGGAGAAGGTCGCCGACATCAAGGCGGAGTATGGCAAGGGCCAGCTTGCCAAGGTCGTGGGGCTGGTGGATGCGCCTGGCCAGAAATTCGTGTTCAGCCTGTTCGAAGCCGGGGAAATCTGGGTCGCCGATCTCCATGATCCCGGGACTCCCAAAATCCAAAAGTTCAAAGCCGGCAAGGAACCCTATGATGCGCTGATTTCACCCGAGGGCCGGTATTACATCGCCGGTCTTTTCGGCGAGGATGGCCTGGCGTTGCTGGATTTGTGGAATCTCGACGCCGGTGCCCGGAAGATCGTGCCGGAATACACCAAGGACGATCCCAAGCTGCCCGTATTCAAAATGCCCCACCTCGAGGGCCGGGCGCTGATCGGCGATTACTGGTTTCTGCCGGCCGTCGGGCACCATGAAATGCTGGTCATCGACCGTCGCGATTGGAAAGTGGCCAAGAAAATCCTGCTCGACGGGCAGCCCATCTTTGTCATACCCCGGCCCGATGAGCGGCAGATTTGGGTCAATTTCGCCCTGCCCGATAATGACAAGCTGGAAGTCATCGACACCCGCGACCTCAGCGTCATCAAGCGGCTGACGCCCGGCAAGGCGGTGTTGCACATGGAATTCACACCGAAGGGCGAGGCAGTCTGGGTCTCCGCCCGCGATGACGATCGGGTCGTGATCTACGATACCGAGACCTTCCGCGAACTGGCGCGTCTCCCGGCGGAAAAGCCCAGTGGCATATTCTTCACGGCCCGGGCGCACCGGCTGGGGCTTTGAAGAAGTCGGCGCGATGGAAACTACCGGGTTACGCCAGCGGCTGCTGAACGATTTTCAGCGGAATTTTCCGCTGACGCCAAGACCCTATGCCGATCTGGCCGAGCGGCTCGGGGTAACCGAGGACGAAATGCTGGACGCTCTCCGCCAACTGACCGAGGAGCGGATCATCAGCCGGGTCGGGGCGATCTTCCCGCCAAACACGGTGGGGGTGAGCCTGCTCGCCGCGCTGGCGTTGCCGCAGGAACAGCTCGGTGCGGTGGCCGACTGGATCACCGCCTTGCCCGAGGTGAATCACAATTACGAGCGGGAACACCGGTTCAACCTCTGGTTTGTGGTCACCGCCAGCGACGCCGTGCATCTGGAGCGTGTGCTCGAAAGGATCGAGGCGCACGCCGGATATTCCGTGCTGCGGCTGCCCCTGCTGGAAGAATTTCACATCGACCTCGGGTTTCCTCTGGATTTTGCGCGGCCCGCATGAGCCGCGCTGCTGACAGCCGAGCATTGCCGGACCCTCGCGATCAGGCGCTGCTGAGGGTCTTGCAGGAGGGCTTGCCCCTGGTGTCACGGCCTTATGCGGTCATGGGCGCGCGGGTGGGCTACAGCGAGACGGAGGTCATCGCCCGTCTCAACGAGTGGCAACAAAACGGCATCATCAAGCGCCTCGGAGTGATCGTCCGGCATCGGCGATTGGGCTACCGCGCCAATGCCATGGTGGTGTTTGATGTGCCGGATGAGCGGGTGCACGAAGTAGCCCAGAGGATGTGCCAACTGCCGTTCGTCACGCTTTGCTACCGCCGGCCCCGGCGTGGCCCCGAGTGGCCCTATAATCTCTTCTGCATGATTCATGGCAAGGACCGCCAGCGGGTGGAGGCGCAAATCGGGCACCTCATCGAGGCGTGCGGCCTCCGTGACCGGCCCTTCGCCAACTTGTTCAGCATCCGCTGTTTCAAGCAGCGCGGCGCCCGTTATGATGCGCCGTCCAGTGCCCTGCCGGAACTTCTCCCACTGGATACCGCATGAACGCTGCGGAAAAAGCCATCATCAATGGCCTGCAAGGGGGTTTCCCGATTTGCGAACGCCCGTTTCAGGTGGCCGCCGAGCGGCTGGGGCTGAGCGAAGAAGCGCTGATCGAAGGCCTTCGCGGTTTGCTGGAAGCCGGCATCCTCAGCCGCTTCGGGCCTATGTACCATGCCGAGCGTCTGGGCGGCGCGTTGAGTCTCTGTGCCATGCAGGTGCCAGAGGAGGACTTTGAACGCGTCGCCGCGCAAGTCAATGCCTTCCCGGAGGTAGCCCACAACTATGCGAGGGACCATGCGCTCAATCTGTGGTTTGTGCTGGCAACCGAGAAACCGGAGCGCAAGGACGAAATTCTGGCTGCCATCGAGCGGGTGACGGGCTTTTCGGTGCATGACATGCCCAAGATCACCGAGTATTTCGTGGGCCTCAGGCTGGAGGTCTGAACCATGATGGTCAAGCAGGCGCTCGATGACACGGACCGCCGCATCATCCGCGCCACCCAGGCCGGCTTGCCGCTGGTGCCACGGCCCTATCACGCCATCGCGGATCAGCTTGGGCTCACCCCGGATGACGTCATGTCCCGGCTGCGGGAGATGCTGGAGGCCGGCATCATTCGCCGCATTGGCGTGGTTCCCAACCACTACCGATTGGGGTATACCGCCAATGGCATGACCGTGTGGGACGTGCCCGATGATCGGGTAGACGAGCTGGGCGCCCGGGTAGGATCGCTCGCCAGCGTCAGTCACTGCTACCACCGGCCACGCCATCCGCCCGCTTGGCCGTATAACCTCTTTGCCATGGTCCATGGTCGTGCCCGGGAGGAGGTCGAGCAGGAAGCCCGGAAGATTGCCGCCCTGCTCGGGGAACATAACCGGGGCCATGCCATTCTGTACAGCACCCGCATTCTGAAAAAGACCGGGTTACGTATTGGCGATTGAGCAGAGTATCCACCCATCCAGATTGACACCCCATGTTTCGCGTTAGCCACTACATCGCCGAGTTGCTTGAACCCCCCGCCGCGGAACTGCCCGCAGCGGCCCGCCGCAGAACCCTGCCGGGGCCGGTCGTCATCTGGAACCTGATCCGGCGTTGCAATCTCACCTGCAAGCACTGTTACACCACCTCGGCCGATATTGATTTTCCCGGGGAGCTGAGCACCCGCGAAGTGTTCACGGTGATGGACGATCTCAAGGCCTTTGGGGTCCCGGTGCTGATTCTCTCCGGCGGGGAGCCGCTGCTCAGGAAGGATATCTTCGATATCTCGCTCCGGGCCAAGGGCATGGGTTTCTATGTGGGCCTGTCCAGTAACGGCACCCTCATCACCCCCGACAACATCGAGGCTATCGCCGCCATTGGTTATGACTATGTGGGCGTCAGCCTCGATGGCCTTAAGGACACGCACGATGCCTTCCGGCGCAGCCCGGGTTCCTTCGATGCCTCCCTCCGGGGAGTGCGCCTCTGCCGGGAACGCGGCATCAAGGTCGGCCTGCGCTTTACCCTGACGCAAAATAACTACCACGATTTTTCGGCGATGCTGGAGCTGATGGAGGCCGAGGGCGTCGACAAGTTCTATCTCTCGCACCTCAATTATGGCGGACGCGGCAACCGTAACCGCAAGGACGATGCCGTTTTTGCCATGACCCGCACCGTGATGGACCGGTTGTTTGACACCTGTCTGCGGCGGCTGGAGTCCGGCCGTCCCGCCGAATTCGTCACCGGCAACAACGATGCGGATGGCGTTTACCTGTTGCACTGGGTGGAACAACGCTTTCCCGCGCATGCCGAGACGATCCGTGCCAAGCTGCAGCAGTGGGGCGGCAATGCCTCGGGTGTCAATATCGCCAACATCGACAACCTGGGCAACGTCCACCCGGACACCTTCTGGTGGCATTACAGCCTCGGCAATGTCCGCGAGCGGCCCTTCTCACAGATCTGGCCGGATGTTGCCGATCCTCTCATGGCCGGGCTCAAACAAAGCCCCCGGCCCGTCAAGGGGCGTTGCGGCGTCTGCGCCCATCTCGATATCTGCAATGGCAACACCCGGGTGCGCGCCCATCAGATGACCGGCGATGCCTGGGCCGAAGACCCGGGCTGCTATCTGAGCGATGCGGAAATCGGGCTGGTGTCCCGTGACCGCCCGCGAGTCGAAGTCAGTCCGGCTGCAACGCTGTTGGTCTGAATCATGGATTATCTGCCGATTTTTTTGAAGCTCGAAGGGCAGCGGTGTCTGGTCGTCGGTGGCGGTGAGGTGGCGGCCCGCAAGGTCAATGCCCTGTTACGAGCCAAGGGTAAAGTGAGCGTGGTATCGCCGGAACTGGGGGCTGAACTCACTACCCTGGCCGATGCGGGCCGGATCGGGTTCAGCCGGAAAGGCTTCGAGCCCGGGGATCTCGATGCCATTCATCTTGTGATTTCCGCCACCAATCAGCGCGCGGTGAACGAGTCCGTTGCCGCCGCCGCGCGGCAAAAGGGCATTCCCGTCAATGTCGTCGACTGTCCCGAGCTCTGCTCCTTCATCTTTCCCGCCCTCGTCGACCGTTACCCGGTCGTCATCGCCGTCTCGACCGGCGGGGCCTCGCCGGTCCTGGCCCGGCTGGTCCGTGCCCGCCTCGAGGCGGCATTACCCGCCGCCTATGGACGGCTGGCCAAACTCGCGGAAGCCTGCCGGCAGCGCGTCAAGACGGCCATTCCCGATGCCACGCGGCGGCGGCGCTTCTGGGAATCCACCCTGCAGGGCGGTCTCGCGGAACTGATTTTTGCCGGACAGGAAGTGGCGGCACAGCGGCATTTCGATCGGCTGCTCGCGGCCGAGAGTAGCGATCAGCCAAGCGCCGGCGTGGGTTTCGTGTCACTGGTCGGGGCGGGTCCCGGCGATCCGGACCTCCTCACGCTGCGCGCCCTGCGCACCATTCAGGAAGCCGATGTGATCGTTTACGATCGCCTCGTGTCACCGGAGGTGATGCGGCTTGCCCGCACCGATGCCGAGAAATTCGACGCCGGCAAGGCCAGCAGCCGCCATACCCTGCCACAGGAGGAGATCAATCAACTCCTGGTCAGGTTGGCGCGGGAAGGCAAGCGCGTCGTGCGGCTCAAGGGCGGGGATCCCTTCATTTTTGGCCGTGGTGGCGAGGAAATCGAAACCCTGATGGAGCAAGGGGTTCCGTTCCAGATCGTGCCCGGCGTGACGGCGGCGACCGGTTGCGCGGCCTATGCCGGGATACCGCTGACGCATCGCGATCACGCCCAGTCCGTGGTCTTCGTCACCGGCCATTCGCGAGAAGGACTCGGCAGCACGGTGGATTGGGAGCGCCTCGTCAATCCCCAGCAGACCCTGGTGATCTACATGGGCCTGCAGGCGCTCCCGCGCATCCGGGATGAACTCATCGCCCACGGCGCCGACCCCGGGATTCCCGCTGCCATCATCGAGCAGGGCACCACCCCCCGCCAGCGGGTGGTGACCGGCAACTTGTCCACCCTCTATGAACTGGCTACGCAGCAGCAGGTGACATCGCCCTCGCTCATCATCATCGGACATGTGGTGTCGCTGCATGACAAACTCACCTGGTTTCAGACCCAGGGGCGGGAAGCGTGAAGAGTGAGGGGCTGTTGCCAGTTTTTCGACGCGGACAAGCATGAAGACGGTATCCATGCGCCATCTGATCGCCTTTAACACCATACTGGGGAAGGAAATCTACCGATTCATGCGAATCTGGCCGCAAACCGTATTGCCGGCGGCCGTGACCACGTCGCTGTATTTCCTGATTTTCGGCACCTTGATAGGAAACCGGATTGGTCCCATGGACGGGATTTCCTACATGGACTACATCGTCCCGGGCGTGGCGCTGATGTCGGTGATCACCAATTCATACAGCAACGTGGTGTCGTCGGTCTACTCCAGCAAGTTCCAGCGCAACATCGAGGAACTGCTCACTTCCCCGGTGCCCAACTGGATCATCCTCACGGGCTATGTGGGCGGCGGGGTAGTGCGCGGGTTGACGGTAGGGGCGGTGGTGACGGGCATCGGGATGCTCTTTTCCACGCTGACTTTCCTGCATCCCCTGGTGATTATGGGTGTTTTCATCTTGACCGCCAGCCTCTTCGCCCTGGCAGGTTTCATCAATGCAGTCTATGCGAACAGCTTTGACGATATCTCCATCGTGCCCAACTTCGTGCTGACGCCCCTCGTCTATCTCGGTGGCGTCTTTTATTCCATCAACCTGTTGCCGGAGTTCTGGCAAAAAGTCTCGCTGGGCAATCCGGTGCTCTACATGGTTAATGCCTTTCGCTACGGGTTTTTGGGTGTTTCCGACATTCCGGTCGGGCCGGCGCTGGGTGTGATCAGTCTGGTCGTTCTGATACTGATAGGTTGGGCGCTCTGGCTGCTCAGGCGTGGCACCGGTCTCAAGAGCTGAGAGTATCCTTCATTTTCCCGCAGCCGCCTTTACGTCGGCGCGCGAAAATCCGTGATATTCGTTCACATGGAGCGTGAGATCGGCACGTTCCGGCATGTCCTCGAGATTGTGGCGGGTTAGCCGTTCGTAATGCATGATGAAGCGCCGGATGGCATCGGCATCCATGAGCCGAGTGCCGGTATTGGCGCTAGATTCCCTCAGTTTCTGTTCCTGCAGGCTGCGCCATTCGAAGACCCTGTCCATGCCGGGGACTTTGAGAAAAATCAGGCCATCCAGTTCGGCGAAGAGCACGGCATAGTCCGCCTTGAGCTGGGCGTTGACATGGCGACGCCATACGCCATCCGAGTCATCAAGCCTTTCCAGATCATTCACGGGCTTTATTAAAGCGGCGTCGGGCTGCGGCCGGCTACCCACGCACCAGCCCTCGAAAATAATGATGTCGGGTCTTCCCCGGAATAGCGGCCAGTCTCGCTCAGGACGGCGGTCATCCTGCGCCTTGTCGAAGGAGGGCAGGGCCGTGCGGGTCGAGTGAGTGGCTGTTTTCAGTTGGCGCAGCGTGTCCAGTCCCAGTGCGACGTCATGGGTGCCGGGCACTCCGCGCGTAATGAGCAGGGGGTGAATCTCGCGGGCCAGTTTTTCACGCTCCGCCCGCGTCCTGTAGAGGTCATCGATCGAAAAGCCTGCAATCCGCTGAGCATGAATGACGGTGAGGATCAGGGCGAGGAAGTCGCAGAGCGTCGATTTTCCCGAACCTTGAGCGCCGTTGATGCCGAGCACGAAGGGGGATTTCCGCCTTTTTTTCATGAGCCAGGTGGCCAGCGGCAGATAGACCGCCGCCAGCGAATCAGCCAGCGCCTCCGGCAAGCGGTGCGTTCGCATCCGCTCGAGGAAGGCCGGACGAATGATCCGCCATTGCCGGGAGAATTCAGCCGCATCCAGCCGATCATCCGGCCACCGGAGGGCATCCATCAGGCCGGCCATACCGGTCAGACGACCTGGTTCGGCGGTGCTTCGCCCCGGAAGAATGCCAGGACGTTGTCGATGACCTTCATGCCCATGGCCACGCGGGTCTCGGTGGTCGCGCTGCCCAGATGCGGGAGCAGGGCGACATTGTCCAGGGTGAGGAATTCCGGATCGAGGTCGGGTTCGCCTTCATAGACATCCAGCCCCGCCGCCCTGATGGTCCTGGCCTTCAGGGCGGCGATCAGGGCCTGGTTGTCCACCACGTCACCCCGCGCGGTATTGATCAGAATGGCACCGGGTTTCATCAAGGCCAGTCGTTCGGCATTGATGAGGTGGTGGTTCTCCGGACTGCCGGGGCAGTGCAGGGAGACGAAATCGGCTTCCTTCAGCACGGCTTCAAGACTGCCGAGCTGGCGGGCACTGAAGTGCTCGATAAGCTCCGCCGGGGCTGGCCTCGGGGTGTGGAAGATGATCGGCATGCCGAAGCCAAAATGCGCCCGGGTCGCCATGGCTTGACCGATACGTCCAAAGCCGATCAGGCCGAGGGTCTTGCCCGCAACCTTGGTACCCAGAAAATGCGTGGGATGCCAGCCGCTCCAGTGCCCCGCACGAACCAGTCGCTCGCCTTCCCCGCCCCGCCGGGCGGCCATCAACAGCAGCAGCATGGCGATGTCGGCCGTGCAATCGGTCAGCACGTCCGGGGTGTTGGTCACGCTAATCCCCCGGGCCTTGGCGGCGGCCATGTCGATATGATTGAAGCCCACCCCGAAATTCCCCAGGATCCGGCAGCGGAGCGGTTCGGCGGTGAGCACCTCGGCCGTGATGCGATCGGAGACGGTGGGCATGACCACGTCATAGTCCCGCAGCGCGGCCTGCAGCTCGGCCGTCGTCAGCGGATGATTATCGAGGTTCAGGGTGACATCGAAATGCTCACGCAGACGGGCCTCGCAAGGCGCGGGCCAGCGGCGGGTGACGAGGGCTTTGGGTTTTGTCATGCGTGATCTCGGGCGGGTCTTCGAGCGTTTGTGTTCAAGGTTGTGGATTCCGGTTTGAAGTAAAACGTTGAGAAGGTCCGCTGTGGTCAATCATTCCGAAGCCTATTGAGGCTTCGATCAAGTTCGGGTTGGGGCACGAAGCTCAAGGTGTCTCGCGTGGCTTCTGTTGGGCTTCCTGCGTCAGCCCAACGGGCTGTTGAATCACCACCTTGCGCGTGCGGATGATGTCCCGGAAGCGTTCGCTGGTCGCGGCCCAATCGACGAGATCGACCCGCCAGGGCAAATCAGATTCGGAGAAGACCTCGGCCAGCGCGGCCAGCACGCCAAGCCCGATGGGGCGTTCGGCAATCAGGGCCAGGTCGAGATCGGAATAGGGCTTGGGCTGGCCCCCCGCCCGCGAACCAAAGGCCCAGACCGCACAATCCGGCAGATGTTTGCGCAACAGGGTCCGAACGATGCGCCATTCATCGGGGCTGACCGCAATCGGCGCTCCGCTGCCAGTGTCCTCCTCCGAGGTGTTGTGAATAGTCATGGGAAAGACCCGCCCCGGTTCACGACAGTCTTCGCCTGAGTTCATCCCGGAGCCGAATGACCTCGGCGAGAAAGTCCGGAATGCCCGCCACTACCT
>JAJRDJ010000238.1 GCA_028678445.1 Methylococcaceae bacterium | reverse complement strand
CGCCGAACCCGGTTTGAGCGCCGTGACGCCGGCTAGCGGGGTGATCATGATGCCGCCGGTTTCGGTCTGCCACCAGGTATCGACGATGGGGCATTGCGAGTCGCCGATGACATGGTAGTACCAGGCCCAGGCCTCGGGGTTGATCGGTTCACCCACCGAACCCAGGAGGCGCAGAGTGTCGATGCGGTTGGAGTGCACCCAGCGGTTGCCCAGCCCCATCAGGGCGCGGATGGCGGTGGGCGCGGTATAGAAAATGTTGACCCCATATTTCTCGATGATCTGCCAGAACCGGTTCGGTTCAGGGTAGGTGGGGATACCCTCGAACATCAGCGTGGTGGCTCCGTTGCAGAGCGGACCGTAAATCACATAACTATGCCCGGTCACCCAGCCCAGATCGGCGGTACACCAGTAGATGTCGCCCTCCCGGTAATCAAATACATATTTGTGGGTCACGGCGGAATAGAGGAGATAACCCCCGGTGGTGTGGAGCACCCCCTTGGGCTGGCCGGTCGAGCCCGAGGTATAGAGGATAAACAAGGGGTCTTCAGCCTCCATGCTCTCGGGTGGGCAGTCGGCGCTGGCCGTATCGACCAGGGGTTGAAACCAGTGATCCCGGCCCGCGACCCACTCGATCGGCTGGCCGGTGTTCCTGACGACGATGACGGTGTGCACCCGGGGACATTCCTGTAATGCGGTATCCACACTCTGCTTCAGTGGTATGAGTTTGCCGCCCCGGCGGCCTTCGTCGGCACAGATGACCAGCCGGCAGTCCGCGTCCAGAATCCGATCCTTTAGGGCCTCGGCGGAAAACCCACCAAAGACGACCGAATGCACCGCGCCAATGCGTGCGCAGGCCAGCATCGCAATCGCGGCCTCCGTGATCATGGGCAGGTAGATGCAGATCCGGTCGCCGCGTTTAACGCCATGGGCTTTCAGGACATTGGCAAACCGGCAGACCTGGTCGTGCAGCTCGCTGTACGTGAGCTGGCGCTGCTGGCCCGGCTCCTCGCCCTCCCAGAGTATTGCGATCCGGTCGCCCTGACTGTCGAGGTGGCGGTCGAGGCAGTTGACCGTGACATTCAGGGTCCCCCCCTTGAACCATTCGATGGTGGCGGTGGTGAAATCCCATTGGCTAACCTCATCCCAGCGCTGGTCCCAGGTGAGGAACTCATCCGCCAAACCGGCCCAGAAGCCGGCGGGATCGGCGAGCGACCGGTCATAGAAGGCCCGGTAGTGGTCCTTGGAAATCAGCGCGCTGGAGGCTGTCTCGCTGGCGACGGGGTACACCGGCTCATGCGTTGGCTCAATCGAATCAAATGATTCGGTGGATACTGTCAAGAGGTGGCCATCCAGCCCGGCTATCTTGAACACTTGCTCGAGCATGGGGCTAGCGTTCACCACCCGGACTTTCCCCGCGCCGACTGTTTTCGTGACCAGTAGACACAGCCGCAGGAACTCCGAGGCAATGAAAGTCACTTCCTCCATGTCGAAAACCACCGGTTTACCCGTGCGGGTGATGAGCTTGATCAGCGGTTCCTGTAATGCCGCGCTGCGCGGGCTGTCGAGACGTCCTGTCAGCCGGACCAGCAACGCATGGTCGTGCTCGTTGATTTCGAGTCCGGCGTCAGGGGTGCGGGGGTCGTTCATGAGCGATGGTTTCCTTGGTTCAGGCATTACGGTGATGGCGAGCGGCGACGTTGTCCGTGGTGATATTCCTGGAGGTCTGCGCCATGGATCATTGGAATGTCAATATCGGTTGGGAATGGTAGCGAATTGTCACACGGACCCAGCGCTAGTCAAAAAGGCCCTGAGCGCTCATCAGCCGCTAGCCTTCGCGGTAAACGCTACGCCACCCAGGCGTTGGTCAAGAAGCGCCTGATGGAGGGCGCCATACCACTGCATGACGAAATCGAACCACTCGATTCCCGCCAACTCAATAATGACATGCCGGCGCAGGTTGAAGCGATACAGCAGCGCCGCGTACCAGCCGGTGAAGCGGGCGGTCCAGTCCTCCTGCTGCGAAAGGCTCCAGCCACACTCCGCCAGGGTATCGGCGAGAGCATCAAGCACGATCGGCTGGCCGATCTCATCGCCCAGTTCAGACGGCACGGTCTGGCCAGCCCGCAGGGTGTAATCGACGATCAGCAAAGTGCCGCCGGGGCGGCAGACCTGGTGCATCTGGTGCAGCGCTAGCGGCTGATCGGGAAAGGCATAGAAAGACGTGATGAGATAGATCAGGTCGAAAGGCGCCAGATGCAGGGTGGCCAATTGGCTGACATCCTGGACGAAAAAAGTCTGTGAGGGATATTGCCGGCGGGCATGCTCGATCGAGGTAGCATCAAGGTCGACACCGATCACCTCCCCCCAGCCCTGCCTTCCGAACCAGTCCGCCGTACCTCCGCGTCCGCAGCCGACATCCATGATGCGCTGAATACCAGCCCTATCCACTAGCCCGGCGGCCAGCCGAAGGGCTTCCTCTTCGCCCGGATGGGCATAGTCGCCATCGCGGGCCAGTGCCAGGATGGCTTTGCCCTCGGGCGAGTTCATGCGGAACTCGGTCATGGCTAGGCTCCGGGTTATGAATGACGGGACGCCTTCAAGCGATGCCACGCACGCCTGGGGTCGGTCTCAGTAGGCATGGTTGTTCACCAAGCCCTTGAATAGGGTGATGAGCATGATTTTCAGGTCCAGAGCGAGGGACCAGTTCTCGATGTAATAAATGTCATGCTCGATGCGCGCCTCGAGGTCGGTGTCGCCGCGCCAGCCGTTGACCTGGGCCCAGCCGGTGATGCCGGCCTTGACCATGTGCTTTCTCATATAGTCGGAGATTTCATCCTTGAACTGCTCCACGAACATTGGGCGTTCGGGTCGTGGGCCGACGATGGACATTTCACCCTTCAGTACATTGATGAACTGCGGCAGCTCATCCAGGCTGGTGCGGCGGATAAACCGGCCGAAGCGGGTGGTGGCTTTTTCGGCCGACCCGCCCCATCGGAGGCCTTGATCATCCGTCTCTACCGGCATGGAGCGGAACTTCAGCATCAGGAACGGCTGATTGTTCAGCCCTACCCGTTCCTGACGGTAAAACACCGGGCCCGGGGAACTGAGCTTAACGCCGATCGCCAGTAGCAGCATGAGCGGGCTGACGAGGACCAGAATCAGGGCGGAGAGCAGTATGTCCTCTAGATGCTTGATGACCCGGTTGAACCCTTCCAGGGGCGAGGCGGTCAGGTCCAGCATTGGCACCCCGAGTACATCGCTGACGCCGTGATTGATCAGCCGGAAGGTGAACCAGTCGGGCGAGAATCGGATGGAGGCGGCCGTGTGCCGGAGCGCATGCAGGATCTTTCGCAGGGTGGCTTCATCGCTCAGGGGCAGTGCGAGCCAGATTTCGTTGAGCGGCTCTGTCGCCAATGCCTCCAGGCTCCTTTCGTCCGGGTTGGGCAAGCGGTGGGCAATGTGGTAGCCGGTCCAGCCGGAGTGTTTGATGCGGGTGAACAGGCGCTCGGCGGTCGGGCCCGAGCCGACCAGTGCGACATGTTTGAGGTTATAGCCTCGCCGGCGCAGCACCCGCAACAGGAAGTACACGCCAAGGCGTTCGATCCAGAGCAACGCGGTGCCGATAGCGGCCCAGAGGCCAAACCAGACACGCGAGTAGTCATCGGAGGCCTTGATGAAAAACAACCAGAGCAGCAGTGCGCCAATGACCAGCAGCCAGGTGCCCGTGACTCGCGCCAGCATCAGTGGCATGGCCGCGCCACGCCAGGAGCGATAGACCTCGCGTGAAATCACGAGAAAGATAACGCCGGCTCCGGCGATCAGGCTGTAGTAACCGCTGAAATTTTCCGGCAAGTAGGCGGGCAGGAAGGTGACCTGCCGTAAGTTCAGCGCCACATAGCCGGCAATCCAGATCAGCAGCACATCCATCAGCCGGATGATGATCGGCATGAGGGGCGAAGATAAATGGAAGTTAGGGTTCAAGCAGGGCTCACTGGTTCAGGTGCTGAACAATACATAAAGGCAAGGGGGAGAGCGGGCGGGAGTCAAGCCGGTGGAGTTCCGCTTGG
>JAJRDJ010000237.1 GCA_028678445.1 Methylococcaceae bacterium | reverse complement strand
GCTTTTGTTCCCGGAACCAGCATGACGAATAGCTACTAGTTTGTAAATCATATTGTGGAACGCACTACTAGATATTGGGAATAGGTGTCAACTTAACCGGGCAATGTACTGTTCAGCGGATTTACGTGCCCTCTGGTCGGCTTCCAGCACCGCGTCGATGGTATCGGCACGGCTGACGGCAATGGCGTTCATGCAGTGGTTGATCACATCCGGAATATCGGTGAAGCGAATGCCACCGTCGAGGAATGAGCTAACCGCGGCTTCGTTCGCCGCATTGAGGATCGCTGGCATGGTGCCGCCGGCCCGAACGGCGTCGTAGGCGCGTTGCAAACAGGGAAACCGTTCAAAATCGGGTGCCTCGAAATCCAGTCGTTTGACCGAGAAGAGATCAAGCGGTTCGGCTCCCGAATCAAATCGGCCCGGCCAGGCCATCGCATGGGCGATCGGAATGCGCATGTCGGGATTGCCCATCTGCGCCAGCACGGTGCCGTCGACATAATCGACCATAGAGTGGATTACGCTCTGCGGATGAATGACCACCTCGACTTTCTCTGGCGGCATGTTGAACAGCAGGCAGGCTTCGATCAGCTCCAGTCCCTTGTTCATCATGGTGGCGGAATCCACGGAGATCTTGCGTCCCATCACCCAGTTGGGATGCGCGACGGCCTCATCGGGCGTGACATTGTGCAGTTCATTCAGCCCCTTCCTGAGAAACGGGCCGCCCGATGCGGTCAGCATAATTCGGCGTACTTCGGGAGCCCGTCGACCGGCGTGGTAGTTGACGGGCATGCATTGGAAAATGGCATTGTGCTCGCTGTCGATAGGCAGCAAATCGGCGCCGGACTCCGTAACGGCCGACATGAACAGGGGGCCGGACATGACCAGGGCTTCCTTGTTGGCTAGCAGCACGGTCTTGCCCGCCCGCGCCGCCGCAAGCGTGGGCAGCAGACCCGCCGCGCCGACGATAGCGGCCATCACGGAGTCCACATCCGGCAGCACCGACACCTCTTCCAGCCCCTTGATGCCGCTCAATACCTCGGTCTCATCGTTGCCCGACGTCAAGAGTCGTGAGCGTAAGTCAGTGGCGAGCCGCACATCGATCACGACCGCATAGGCGGGCTTGAAGCGCAGACATTGCTCGAAGAGCAGGTCGATATTGTTATTGGCAGTGAGAGCGACGACGCGATATCGGTCAGGATGCAGCCCGGCCACATCCAGGGTGCTGACGCCAATCGAGCCGGTGGAACCGAGTACACAGAGGCCTTTCATGGTGCATTCTCCGGCAGTCCCTCGTGGTGCTCCTCATCGAGTGCTGGTGGTTCCGCTTCTTCTTCGGGCGGAGCAAACTCTATCGGGCCGTCATGATGATGGTCGCTCGGCGTGATTTCCATTCCCGGCGCATCATCCGATTGCATGATGATTTCGGGCTCCGCCATCGGGCCGATCTGCAGGAAGATGGGAATCAACAACGATCCGGCATAGAACACGGATACGGCAGACAAGAGGCTGTCGATGCGGTCCAAGACCCCGCCATGGCCTGGCAGGAGGTGGCTGCTGGCCTTGACACCCTGGACGCGCTTGGCAAGGCTTTCGAAGAGGTCGCCACAAACGGAGAAGACGACGGTCAGTAGCGATAAAAAGACGAAATCAACCAGGGTCATGGCTTCCAGCCCGGCGATAAAGCCGACGGGAATGGCCAGGACTATCGCGGCGAACAGGGCACCATAGACGCCCTCGATGGTCTTGCCGGGACTCACGGCTTCCACCAGCTTGGTGAAACCCCAGCGTTTGCCGACAAAATAGGCTGCAATATCGGCGACCCAGATCAGCAGCACCAGATAAAGCACCTGATATTCAGAGAAATTCAGCCGCAGCCACACCATCAGCGCCCACCCCGACAGGAGTACGAAGCCGCCACTGAGCAAGCGGATCGGCAAAGGATAGCGGCCCTTGGCCAGTTTTTCGGGAATTTTGCGGAAGGCGATTCCCCACACCACCCACCAGGCCACCACGGTACCGTAGAACCACACCGGCAATTCTCCCGGTGCCCAGTACAAGGCAAAGTAACGGGCCGCCAGCATGACTGCCAGCATGGCGATCGTGAAACCGATGCGGCCGGAGGGCTCCAGACCGGAAAGACCGGCCCACTCGAAGGCGCCCAGCAGAATGAGCACGCCCCACAAGAGGGCAAAGCCATCAGGGGTGAGCAACAGGATCGCGGCGATGATTAACGGTGCCAGTAGAGTGGCCGTTATGATTCGATTCTTGAGCATGAGCGGGTTTTGGGTTGGTGGTAACGGATATTGTCGGAGGGGTGAGGCGCTTCAGCGATTTTTCTGATTTTCGACCTGTTCACCCGTGAAGCCGAACCGCCGTTGCCGGCCGGCAAAGCTGTCGAGCGCGTCTCTAAAAGCCTGCTCGTCAAAGTCCGGCCATAAGAGCGGTGTGAAATACAGCTCCGTGTAGGCCAGTTGCCAGAGCATGAAGTTGCTGATGCGCTGTTCCCCGCCAGTGCGGATGAAGAGGTCGGGTTCCGGCAGATCGGCGAGAGCCAGATGCGTTTCGATGAGCCCTGCGGTGATGTCAGCACTGCGTAATGCGCCGCGCTCGATGTCCGCGGCGATCCGGCGAGTGGCTTCGGTGATGTCCCAGCGACCGCCGTAATTCGCGGCAATCACGAGCGTGAGACCTTGATTTCCGGCGGTTAGCGCTTCGGCAGCGTCGATTTTCTCCCGCAGAACCGGGGCAAAGCGCGTCCGATCGCCTATTATCCGCATCCTGACGCCATTCTTGTGCAGCTTTTGCGTCTCGCGCTCGAGGCTGGCGATGAAGAGCTCCATCAGCAGGGTTACTTCCTGCTCGGGTCGACGCCAGTTTTCACTGCTAAAGGCAAACAGGGACAGTACTTCCACACCAATGGCGATACACTGCTCGACGGTGGTGCGCACGGCGCCGACCCCGGCGCGGTGCCCGGCGGGCCTCGGCAGATACCTCTGCTTGGCCCAACGCCCATTGCCATCCATGATGATGGCCACATGGCGGGGTAATCGGGAATCGGGGGCGGGAACCGAAGGAACGGACATTAGGAAGTAAAGTAGGGCAGGTGGAGACTGGATGCAAGTTCATGGACCCAAACAAGGGTGTGTGTAGCCGCGGTCCGTGATGGCTTGATGGTCAGGCGAATACCCGGGCCACTAGATGGCCATCAAATCCTTTTCCTTTTCTTCCAGCAATACGTCCACTTCCTTGACGAATTGATCGGTGAGTTTCTGAATTTGCTCCTGGCTACGGCGCTCGGCATCTTCCGAGACCAGCTTGTCCTTGAGGGCATTTTTGAGTTCGGTATTCGCATCGCGACGGATATTGCGAATGGCAACGCGGGTATTTTCCCCCTCATGGCGGACCACCTTGGTCAGATCGCGCCGGCGTTCCTCGGTCAGTGCGGGCATGGGCACCCGTATGACCGTTCCTGCCGTCGAGGGGTTAAGGCCCAGATCAGAGGTCATGATGGCCTTTTCGATGGCTTGGACCATGTTTCTTTCCCACGGTGAAACGGCCAGAGTGCGGGAATCCTCGACGGTGATGTTTGCAGTCTGACTCAACGGCACGTCATTGCCATAGTAGGAGACCGTGATGTGATCGAGCAGACTCGGATGCGCGCGACCGGTCCGTATCTTGGCCAGTTCATGCCGGAGCGCCTCGATGCTCTTGCCCATTCGCTCTGCAGTTCGTTTCTGGATATCGTCGATCATGGTCATTTACCGATAGAGTTAGATTAAAGGTCATTGCAGAAGTCTAGCGCTTGGGGATCACCGGCCAAAACGGAGCTATTGAAATGCAATTCCCCAAGCAAATTAGCCATTAAAATCTGTTATTGTCTGCTTTCTCGCCGGTATGCAGTGACAGGGTTGCCTTGGCCAGAATTCACTATCAGGATTAGCGGCATGACTACCGGTTTCAGGTCTTCATCAGCTCGAAAAGTATTTTAGGTGCTACCGAGGAGCAAGAGTAACAAAGAAATTCAGATGCAATTTGCAGAGCCCCATGATATCTCGCGCGCGCGGATGTCACGTTTCTATCAAAGAGCCGATCTCTTCACCCTTAACCAGCCGCATGATGGCGCCCGATTCGAAAATATTCATTACCCGCAAGGGCATCTTGTGGTCGCGGCACAATACCAGCGCCGTGGCGTCCATCACGTTCAATCTCTGATCCAGCGCCTCGTCGTAGGTCAGCCGCGAGTAGAGCCTGGCAGTTGAGTCCTGCTTGGGGTCGGCGGTATAAACGCCATCTACCTTGGTGGCCTTGATCAATAACTCGGCATTGATTTCAATGGCACGCAGACTGGCGGCCGTGTCGGTGGTGAAGAACGGATTGCCGGTACCCGCAGCGAAAATGACCACGCGGCCTTTTTCCAGATGCCGGATGGCGCGACGACGGATGTAATCCTCGCAGACCTGGTTGATTTTCAGCGCGGACATGACCCGCACCGGCCGGCCGTGATGTTCCAGCGCATCCTGCATGGCAAGAGCATTGAGCACTGTCGCCAGCATGCCCATGTAGTCACCGGTCACTCGCTCCAGTCCTTCACCGGCGGTTTGTGCGCCACGGATGATGTTGCCGCCGCCGATGACAAGCCCCACCTGCACACCGGCGGTGCAAAGTTCGGCGATTTCCACCGCGAGGCGCCGGATGGTGAGGGGATCGATCCCGCTACCCTGCTCGCCCATCAGGGCTTCGCCGCTCAATTTCAGCAAAATACGGGTGTATTTGGGTGTGTTCATCGGTCTCGGTCCGGCGACTGGGGGTTACGAAACTAGCTGGAACGGCACGCGGTCTTGAGGGTACTGTGCCGGTCCGGGTAGGCGGGCGATCAGGACGCCCTGACTTGTGCCATGACCTCCTCGGCGAAATTGCTTTCGACTTTTTCGATGCCTTCGCCCACCTCAAGACGCACAAAGTGTTCCACCTTTGCACCCTTGTCCGCCAACAGTTTGGCGACTGTCTGATCGGGGTCCTTGACGAAGGGCTGGCCGAGTAGAGTTATTTCGCCAAGGAACTTCTTGATGCGGCCCTCGACCATTTTTTCGATGACATTGGCCGGCTTGCCGCTGGCTTCCGCTTGGGCGCTGAAAATGGCTTTTTCGCTGGCAATCAGGTCCGCGTCCACACCCGACTCATCGACACAAGCCGGCTTGCTAGCCGCTATATGCATGGCGATGTCCTTGCCGAGTTCCGCATCTCCGCCCGTCAGTTCGACCAGCACACCGATGCGGCTGCCATGCAAATAACTGGCGACCAGTCCGTTCGGGGCGGTCAGGCGGTGGAAGCGACGCACGGCGATATTCTCGCCAATCTTTGCCACCATGGCGCGACGGGTTGCTTCGACTGTGGCGCCCGTGGACGGAATTTCGACTGCCAGCAATTCTTCAACCGTGGTGGCAGCGGAGTTCAGCGCAGTCTCGGTAATCAGGTTGGCAAACGCGATGAAGTCATCGCCTTTGGCGACGAAATCGGTTTCGCTATTGACTTCAACAATGGCGGCGGACTTGCCATCCGCACTGGCCCTGATAAAGATGGCACCCTCCGCTGCGGTGCGGCCGGATTTCTTATCCGCCTTGGCGAGACCCGCCTTACGCATCAGTTCGACGGCAGCTTCCAGATCACCCTGGGTTTCCGTTAGCGCCTTCTTGCATTCCATCATTCCGGAACCGGTGCGCTCCCTCAGTTCCTTGACCATTCCAGCCGTAATATTCGCCATTAAACAATCCTCTATCTGTTTCTATCTGAGTAAAAATACGTGCGGGCATCACTGCCTAAGAAAACGCCTCCAGGGGTGGAGGCGTTGACACTGTCCGGCCCTGACGGTGGTTCAGCTAGAGCGCGATAACTCCAAGGGCCGGGATATCACGCTTCGGCTGAGGCCACAGCGGGGACAGCGTCCATTTCCACGAACTCATCCTCGCCAGCCGTGATATTGAGGCTATTGGCCTTACCCTGCAGGATAGCCGTCGCGGCGCTCTGAACATAGAGCTGCACGGCACGGATGGAGTCGTCATTGCCGGGGATAACGTAGTCGATGGCGGTTGGGTTGTTATTAGTGTCGACGACACCGACAACCGGAATACCCAGCTTGTGCGCTTCGGTGATCGCATTGTGTTCATAGCCGACATCCAGCACGAACAAAACGTCGGGGAGGCGGTCCATATCGCGAATACCGCCCATGCTGTTGGACAGCTTCTCCAGTTCCCGCAGCATGCCGAGGCCTTCCTTCTTGCTGAAGCGCTGCAGGCGGCCATCATCGCGCATGGCCTCCAGTTCCTTCATGCGGGCCACGGACTGCTTGATGGTCTTAAAGTTGGTCAGCATGCCGCCGAGCCAGCGATGATTGACATAGGGCATGCCACAGCGCAGCGCCTCTTCCTGGACCACGGTCCGGGTGGTGCGTTTGGTGCCCACGAACAGGATTCTGCCACGTTTGGCGGCAACCTGTTCCAGATAATTCATGGCATCCTTGAAAAGCGGCAGTGACTTCTCAAGATTGATGATATGTATATTGCTACGGGCGCCGAAAATAAAGGGCGCCATCTTGGGATTCCAGTAACGCGTCTGGTGGCCGAAGTGAACACCGGCCTCGAGCATCTGACGCATTGTGACGTTCGTCATCAATTTCTCCTAAATGGTACAGGGTTGAGCCTCCACATACCCCGCCCGACGACCCTTCCTTTGAATTAAGGATGGCACCCTGCCGGACGTGACGATATGTGTGTGTGGTTGCCAAAAAAAGCAGGCCTTTATACCATGACTGGTTGGTCTCAACAATAAACTACCGTCACTGCCGCGGCGTCTGGGCGCAGGGATAAATCCAATCTACCATGAGCATCAGCATCAAGACAGCCGAGGAAATCGAAAAAATGCGGGTTGCCGGGCGCTTGGCCGCGGAAGTCCTGGAGATGATCGAACCGTATGTCATCGTCGGCGTTACCACGGACGAACTGGACCGTATCTGTCACGATTTCATGGTCAATGTGCAGCAGGTGATTCCAGCGCCGCTCAATTACAAGGGCTTTCCTAAGTCCATCTGCACCTCGGTGAATCACACGGTCTGTCACGGCATACCGGGCGCCAAGAAGCTGAAAAGCGGGGACATCATCAACGTCGACATCACGGTCATCAAGGACGGCTATCATGGCGACACCAGCAAGATGTTCATGGTCGGGGAGGTGCCGATCCGGGCCAAACGGCTGGCCCGGATATGTCAGGAGGCGCTTTATCTGGGTATCCGCCAGGTACGGCCCGGTGCCCGGCTGGGCGATATCGGTCACGCCATCCAGCGCCATACGGAGTCCCATGGTTACTCGGTAGTACAGGAATTTTGTGGTCATGGCATAGGCCAGGAATTTCATGAAGACCCTCAGGTCCTGCATTACGGTCAGCCTAGCGGTGGGCTGGCGCTTGAAGTCGGTATGATCTTCACCATCGAGCCGATGATCAATCTGGGCAAGCGACACGTTAAGATACTCCCTGATGGCTGGACCGCCGTGACCAAGGATCACAGCCTTTCGGCCCAGTGGGAACATACCATCCTGGTCACGGCTACCGGTCATGAAATATTGACCTTGCGTAAAGAGGAAACCGAGGCACTTGAACACGGATACCTTAAGAAATTGGGTTGAGCAGGGAAGCCATCCACCGGCCGTTCTGCATCAGTTTTTCAGCGATTGTATCCGGGCCCATCAGGCCCGGATGATCGAAAGTTTCCGGGAGGGTGTATCCGCCGCCGAACTCATCCGCAAGCGCTCGGATTTCACGGATGAGATACTCACCCTGGCCTTCGGGCAATTTCTTCAAGGTCACGCGAATCAATTGGCACTCGCCGCCGTCGGGGGCTACGGCCGGCAGGAACTCCACCCGCATTCCGATATCGACATTCTGATCATCCGCGCGCCTGCCGCGACCACCACCCCGGAACTGGATGACAAACTGGCGGCCTTTCTTAACTTCCTCTGGGATATCGGCCTGAAGCTTGCCCAGAGCGTTCGCACCATCGACGATTGCGTCGAACAGGCCCTGGCCGACCAGACGGTGATGACCAACCTGCTTGAGTCCCGTCTGATTTTCGGCTCCATCGAGCTTTTTGAAGAGCTCTGGTCGTGTATTTCCCCTGAACATATCTGGCCTTCGGCGGAGTTTTACGAGGCCAAGATGGCGGAACAGGCCGCGCGCTACGCCAAATATCATGACACGGCCTATAACCTGGAACCCAACATCAAGGAAGGCCCCGGCGGTCTCCGGGATATCCAGAATATGAACTGGATCATCAAGCGCCATTACAACAGCCGCTCGCTGAACCTGGTTCGGGAAGGCTGGCTGACCGAAGGGGAATACGCCGAGTTGATCAAGGCGCGGGATTTTCTCTGGGAAATCCGCTTTGCCCTGCACGCGATGACCGAGCGTTGCGAGGATCGGCTGCTATTTGAATATCAGAAGGATCTGGCCCGCCAGTTTGGTGTACAGGATCAGGACGTCAACCAGGCGGTTGAGCAGTTCATGCAGCTCTATTACCGCACGGTCATGGGTCTGGAGCGTCTCAACGAACTGCTGATGCAGCTCTTTCAGGAAGTCGGGCTGCACAGCGACGAGGATTTCGTCATCGAGCCCATCGATTCGCACTTCCAGTCCATCAATCGCTATCTGGAAGTCCTGCACCCCGATGTGTTCAGGGAGCAGCCTCTGGCGATTTTCCGTATTTTCCTGTTGTTACAGGAAAATCCCGGGCTCAAGGGGATCCGGGCCTCGACAATCCGGCTGATACGGCAGCATTTGTATTTAATTGACGAGCAATTCCGGGCTAACCCCGAAGCCTGCGAATTATTCATGAAGTTGCTGCGCCAGCCGGCAGGCGTGACCCATCAGCTGCGGCGAATGAACCGCTATGGGGTGCTGGCGGCCTACCTGCCCGACTTTGCCCGGGTTGTCGGCCGCATGCAATATGATCTCTTTCATGTCTATACCGTGGATG
>JAJRDJ010000236.1 GCA_028678445.1 Methylococcaceae bacterium | reverse complement strand
TGGCTGGGCAGATAGCGCGCCGCCATGTCGTAACCGGCCAGTGCGCCCTGCCGCTGCAACTGATCGAGCGGGACAGCGATGGCTTCGGATGTGGTCAGGGCGGATTCGCCATCCGGTGCGGTGATTACGACCAATTTCCGAAGATCGGGGGCGCTGAAATCCTTCTGCAGAGAGGCGTCGAGCTGCTGGCGCTCGGGCGGTACCGGATTGAGGGTGGCGATATCGTCGTTCCAGAGCGGTGTCCCCGAGTAACTGAAAATTCCCAGCAACGCCATCGTGAAGGCCAGCGGCAACCAGCGCCAGAGCCCTAGTCTGTCGGCCGGCAGGGAGATAGTGGAACCCTGCGCGACCCACGCCGGCAGCCGGACCCCGGTGCCGGACAGGCTGGGCAACACCCAGCGTGTCGAGAGCCCGGCCGCGAGAAGCCCCGCGCCGGCAAATACGGCAAGTTGGGCGAGACCCGCGAAGCCCGAGAACAGCATGGCGGCGAAGCCGGCGACATTGGTCAGGAGTCCCAGCCGCAGCGTCGGCCAGATGCGCTGCATGGCTTGGGCCGGGGTCTCCCGGGGCGAGAGATGGGTAAAGAAATGATTGGGATAGTCCGCCGCGACTCCCACCAGGGTGGCGCCAAAGCCCAGCGTGATGCCATGGACTTCGCCAAATGCCAGGCTCGTGGCGGCAACCCCGGTCAGGACGCCGGTGACCAGCGGTATCAGACCCAGCCCCAGCACCCGCACCGAGCGGTAGACCGCGAAGATCAGTCCCATGACCAGCAGGCTGTTGATAGCCGAGAGCCGGGCGGCATCGCGGGTGATGCGGGTATTGGCCTCCACACCCAAAGCGCCAGGGCCGCCCAGGATCAGCCGGAGTCCCCTAGCATCCGGCAATACCCGGAAGGCTTCCCGTACCCGGGTCTGGGCTTCTTCCTGCGCTGCAAGATCGAAGCCCGAGGCGTGGGTGCGAGCCAATATCAGTGCGCGTCCGCCATCACGGGAAAACCAGACACCGCGCCGAAGTTCCGGACCCTCTGGCGCCAGCCAGTGCCGCAGCAGCCGACTCCATTCACCGCCGGGGTCGCGGGTCAGCCAAGGTTTCAGCGCCAGAGCCGCCGGCGAGGCCAGTTCTTCCAGCCGCGCTTCCAGCGCGGCGCGCAGGGCCGGGATCTCGAAATGACCGGCCTCCACCGCCGGGCTCAATGCGTAGCGGTAGGGGAACAGGCGCTGCTCCAGTTCGCCCAGGAACCGGGTGTCGGCGCCGTTGATCACGGACAGGAACAGCGGGCTGGTTTCAAGTTGCCGGGCTAGCTGCCGGCTGGCCTCGGCCCGTGTGGCCTCATCGCTGCCCTCAAGGGCCATCATCAGCAGCCGCGAGGCCGGACCCTCGCGCATCTGTTGCACCAGGACGGCATCGAGCAGACCCGGATTACGCGGAAGGAAAAAGGTCAGATCGGTGGTGATCGGGGTGCGGAAGAGCAGAATGGCGCTCGCCATGCCCAGCCACAGGAGCCAGATCAGCCCGGGCAGGCGGGATTTCACCGTGCTGGCTCGAAGCTCAGGGTGGCGGTGTCGCCGCCCGTTTCCTCGATAGTCAGGCGGGTCAGATGCGCGTCCCGCCCTTCCAGCCTCACGCCCCGGACGAAGGTTGCAAGTTCCGGGCGGAGTGGCGTCAGCGCCAGCAGCCAGTGCTTCCATGAGCCGCCGAGACTGGGCCGCCAATACCGCTGCAGGGCGGCAAGGTCGCCCGCCAGCGGCGCGCGCAGACTTTCGGCGAAGGCTTCGAGCGGCGGGTAGTCGGCGAGGGCCAAGTTCACGGTCTGTTGTTCCCCGGGTTTGCTGACCGTGACCCGCCCGTCTTCAATGATGTAATGCTCCTCGGCCGGTTTCTCGACATGTTTGGCGAGATAGCCGGGTGGGCGGAATTCCAGGGTGCCTTCGAGCCGCAACGGGCGCTCCAGTACGCTTAGGGTTTTGAGTTCGACGAAGCGGACCCGGGTCTCGGCCGCAGCGGCGAGGCGGGCGAACAGCGCGGGCAGGGTTGGGGCGCCGGCGGGTGATTCGGCGGCGGCGATGCCGCTGGCCAGGATCAGGCATAGCGCCAGCTCCCTCGCGCGGTCAGGCCGGGCCCGCCCCGCCGCGCAGCGGGCGATCCGCTTCATGTTTCTCGAGCAATCAGGCTTCGGTTTGCCAGACATCGTGGAAATTGAACCAGTTGTAGGGCGCCATCCGGCTGTAATGCTCCAGCCGTTCGGCATAACGCCGCATCACGCGCCGGGCCTCGGCTTCGCGCGCTTCGCGGGGTAGCGGCCGGTAATCCCCGAGATCCTCGAAGTAGACGTCATACCGGCCCCAGCCGGTATGCAGGCAGACAAACAGCAGCAGGGGCAGGTGCAGAATTTGGGACAGCACTACGGGCGTCTGGGGCAACCAGACCGGCTCGCCAAAGAAAGGGCATTGCACGCGCTTGTCCCCGCTCACACAGCGATCACCCAGCAGCGCCAGCAGACCGCCCCCGGCCATGTGCTGATCGAGCCCGAGCAGCGTGCCCGGTCCGCCCACAGGAATGATGTCCTCGTGCAGTGCCGGATTGAGAGTCCGGTACAGCCGGGTGATTTGCGGTGTGCCCTCTTCATACATCATGGCCTTGACGCGCAGGCCGCGACGGGTGCGGCCCACGGCACGAATGATCTCAAAACTGCCGAGGTGCGCGCCGACCAGCAGGCAGCTGGTGCCGGTCGAGGTATAGCGCTCCAGCACCTCCAGCCCATGAACGCGGATGTCAAGGCACTGGTCCCGGGCGGACAGCACGAAGAGCCGATCCACCAGGGTGCAGGCAAAGGTGTGGTACTGGCGGAAGCTGTCGGTCCAGCCGGGTTCCCGGCCCAGCACCGCGCGCAGGTAGCGTCTCGAGGCTTCCAGCGTCCGGTTCCTGAAGATCAGGAAATACGCCGTGATGGGGAAAAGCAGGAACCGCGACACCGTCCGGCTGAGCCGCAGGGCGATCCAGGTGATGGCGTGGAGCCAGAATGCGTTGCTGCGCTCGGGAAGGCTCTGCCAGGTCGTGGTCATGGTGTTTCGGGCCGCGCCTCAGCGATGACCTTGGCCCGGGTGACGGCAGTTACGAAATGGTCCGCCGCCAGCGATGCGTCCACGATCATGACGCCAGGTGCGTTCCGTCGGCCGGGGATACGCCCCTTCAGGGTGGGCTGGGTATCGAATATCAGTACCTTCATGCGGGCTTCAATGCGGCCGCTCCGGGCCAGCGGCGACACCCGGCGCCGACGCGGTCTCGGGGAGTCGCCAGCCATGTTGGGCGAGCGTTGCCATCAGCCGCAACAAGGGCGTGTGCGGATAAGCCTGATAACGATAGAGCCGATAGATATTTTCGACCACGAAGAAAATCGCCATGAACAGGACGTTCAGTGTATTGGCGAACATCAGTATGGTGTTCATGCTGGCGAAAGCCGCAAGAAGCAGCGAATTCAGGGCCAAAAGCAGGAAAAACACGGTCCAGGCCAGCGTCAGCCGCCGGGTGTAATCGGCCAGCTCGGCGGGCAATCCGGCGGGTTCCTGCCGGGCGATGCGCGCGATGCGGGAGATCAGCGGCTCCGCGCCGGGTTGCAGGGTCATCTGGAACAGCCGCGCGAGCAGCAGGTTGACCAGCACCGGCAGCAGGCCCACCGTCATTTGGGGTGCCAGCGACAGCCCGGCCAGACAGGCAGCCATGGCCAGGATGGCGAGACTTAGCCTGATGGCCGGGCTGCCCCGTGCCACCAGCCCCATGAACAGGCCGACGGCCAGCGCGCCGTCCGGCAACCCCAGCCAGTGAGTCGGCAACACGCCCGTTTTCAGAAGGGCATAGGACACCAGCGGGAAGCCGCCTATCAGGACCGGCGCCAACAGAACCCTCGAGAGCATGTCAGAGCGTCCGGCGGGTGGCAACGGCCTCGGCCAAGTCGCGAAGCGAGGAGAAAATTCGGGCGATGTCGGGGTCGTCCGATTTGATCTGGAAACCGAATTTTTTGGAGATTACCACCGACAATTCCAGCAAATCGATGGAATCAAGGCCCAGCCCCTCCCCGTAGAGTGGTGCCTCCGGGTCGATGGTATCCGGCGCGGTTTCGAGGTTCAGTGCTTCGGTCAGCAGCTGGGCCAACTCGGATTCCAGGGGATTCTGTGCGCTCATGTCAGGTGTTCCTTGTGGATGGTTCCGGCCGCTGTGACCGGCGCGATAGTGATTGGGGGCGATACATTAGCATTGCCGGGGTTCCTCCCGAAGTTCCACAATGCCTTCGATCTCCAGCAACAGTGATTCCCGGCAAATATCGCCGGCGAGAAAGAGCAGTGGACTGGTGGGATCGAGTACCCGGCCCAGGCAGTCCCGCACCGCTGTAAGGTCTCGTGCGTGGCGGAGGTAAACCTTCCATGCCGCGCGCGGGCCGAGTCCGTCGAGTTCACCGGCACTTACCCGCGCGAGCAGGGCCCGGAGGTTCCCCAGCGTGGTTTCGCACTGGCCGATCGGGTCGCCCTGCTGCACGGTTTCATGGCCAAGGATGCTCGCGGTGCCCGAAATGAAGAGGCTCGGGCCCCCGGCCGCCTCGAAACGGATCGCGCGCGAAAAGGACGGACTACGCGGACCATATTTTGGTGGATAGCGGAATGCGCTGATTTGCCGCGGGTTTTCTATCTGGGTAGCGGTGCCGCGACCGGCCAGGAAGATGACCCAGAGTTCGCCATGCCGGGTGCCGATGGCGCTGGCGGCGGGGAGATCCTCGGCGAGCGAATAACCCGATTCAGCCAGGGCCTCATACCGGCCCGCGCAGAACTGCCTGTAGCGCTCCTGCCCAGCCTGCTCCTCGTTGATGCCGGGAAAGTAGTTCCACAGCCGAAACAACGGACCGGCGCCGAGCTGGCGGGTCAAGGCGATGATGTCGCGATAGGCCTGATAGGCGGCTGGCCCGAGTTCTTCCGCCGGGCAGCGCGCCACGCCGAACAGTACCTCCTTGCTTCGGGCGTAGCGAATACCGGCGGATTCCCCATAACTGACCCGGGACGGGGTCAACCAAACTTCCCGCCCGGGGCAGCCACCCAGGACTTCCAGGGCGAGCGAGGCGACCGGCGCGTCATGCTCGGTCGCCGGGATAGCCGCATCGGTACCGTGCTCAATGACCCCCAGGAGATGCAGCCCCTGGGGCAACACGAGTTTGTCTCCTCCGGGCAGATAAACCTGGTGCGGAAGGCTGCCGTGGGTGGAAACTGGGGCGGGTCCTTGCGCACTCGTCAACAAGATCGGCGGCGATATGGGCACGGCGATCGAAGCGCTTTGCAGGCTAGGCTTGGTCACCGTGTCAGCGGCTGATGGCTGGCACCACACCCCACCGGATCAGCAGGCTCTTGATGTAGTAGATGACCCTGAAGGTGGACAACGGCCAGCGCAGGGGGGTGTCGCGGAAGAGATCGCCAGCAAGTACGGAGGTGACGGCCTCGCGCACGCGAAACAGGTTTTCCGGGTTCATGAAGAGGTCGCGAACGGCGGGAGAGGTGATGCGATAAATAAACCAGGAGAAAACCCCCAATCCTTTGTGAATTTGGGATTCGAAGGCACGCAGCCGGCGCGGTGCCGTGGCCGGGTCATGCAGGATTCCATCCACCATGTCCGCCGCGAGAAAGGCACTATTGAGTGCAAGATGCACGCCGCTGGAAAACACCGGGTCGATGAAGGCATAGGCATCCCCGGCCATCAGGAAATTCCGGCCGGTCATGCGGCGCGACTGGTAGGAATAATTGCCGGTAGCGGTGACTTCACTCGCCAGATTAGCTTCTTTCAGGCGTTTGGCGACACCAGGGCAGAGTGCGATGGTGTCATGCAGGAATTGCTCGACCGGGACCTCGCGGTTCTTCAGGTATTCCGGCTTGCACACCGCGCCCACGCTCATGGCGCCATCCTTGAGCGGGATCATCCAGAACCAGCCATGGTCGAACCAGTAAATGCAGATATTGCCTTCATCGCGGCCGGTATTGCGCTGCGCTCCTGTGAAATGAGCATAGAGGGCGGCACTGCGATGGCGGGGATTGCGCTCCTTGACGCCCAGAAGATCGGCCATGAAGGTATCCCTCCCGGTGGCATCGATGTAGAACCGGGCCTGCCAGTTCTCTCGCTGACCGTTTTCGTCGACCGCCGAGACAGAACGGATCTCGCCACCATCGACTTCCGCGCGGTCGACGCGCCAGCCTTCATGAACTTCGGTGCCCTTGGCGGCGGCATTCCGCAGGAGCAGATGATCGAATTCCGAACGGCGCACTTCATAGGCATAGGGGTAATCCCGTTTGAGAGCCTCGCCGAAATTGAAGGTGGCGCTTTTGCCGTGATAGACCGAATGGAACTCCGCCGCGTATTTCCTGAGGCCGATACGCTCCACGGCCTCGCAGACGCCGAGCCGCTCCAGGTAAGGCATGCTCAGAGGCAGCAGGCTTTCGCCAATGTGAAAACGCGGGTGATGGTCTTTGTCGAGGATCACGGCATGCCAGCCGCGCTCTGCAAGTAGTGCTCCGGCAGCAGCGCCGGCGGGCCCGCCGCCCATGATCAGGACATCACAGTGGCGGGGGTTCAGGGTTGCAGTGGGGGCGGCCATCAGTCTTTCAACGGTGGTTTCATATAGGGTTCTTTCCCCGAACGGACCAGGGGAAGGTAACGATGGAGACGATACCAGCGAGGGTAGGCACGAGTATACCAGAGCGCCCCGGCGTAGAGACCGAGCTGGATCCCGCTCAGGCCCAGTGCCGGTAGACGGTTTGCCGTTCCTGAAAGGAGCGACAATACCGTTGAGAGCAGAAAACAGCCACCCCAAACCAGGGTCAGCACACGGTTGACCGCTATGAAATGCCGGTTGTTCCACCACTCCGGACCCACCATGAGCCGGGCGTACTGCAGAGTGCAGGGCCGGCCGAGGAGGACCGATCCGAACGCCATCAGGCCCAGGATCAGCGGCAGCATGACTCCGACCCGGTTGGCCAGGGGGTGCTCCGAAGCCATCGCCGCCGCGCTGAAGCAGATGAGGATGGCCAGCTCGAATACCTTGGTCTCGCGCCAGGCGAACCCCCTTACCGCTAGCCAGCAAAAAATGGCGAGGCTGGCCGCAATGGCCGGATAGCCGGTCATCCGGCCGAAGCCGAACACCAGCCAGGGCAGAGCGCCAGCCAGCAGTTCCCGCCGCCAGCCCCGGAGGATCATGGTTTCCGGGCGGTGTACTCGCTGAAGATCCCCGCTTGGACTTCCCGCGACGCTTGCTGGAAGCCAGCCGCGGCCAGCGCCTCCAGGACCCGTTCGGGTTCGACCATCAGGTTCAGGGTTTCCCAGTAGTATTCCATCAGGTATTGCGCCTCCCGGCTGCCCGTCATCAGCCGGGTCAGACCTGGCATGAGGTCGCGGAAATACAGGCGCGTCAGCCAGTTGGCGAAGTCCCCCTCGGGTTTGGTGATGTCCAGGATGAGCAAGCGCCCGCCGGGCTTCAGGACTCTCAGAAATTCCCGGAACGCAGTTTCCAGGTCTTCCACGTGCCGCAGGGCAAAACCCATGCTCATAAAATCGAACTCGCCATCCGACAGCGGAATGCCATCCGCCATGCCTTGAATATGCCGTGCCGCCGGGAGCCGCCGGGCGGATTCACGCAGCATGCCGGCGCTGGGTTCCACGCAAGTGACCGCGGCGGCGGTCCCGGTAATGTCGGCCGCTGCCCGGGCGGTGATGCCCGTACCCGCAGCAATGTCCACCACTTGCATACCCGGCGTCAAACCCGCCCGCCGCAGCGCACCGCGTCGATACCAGTTGCCCGTACCAAAGAAACCCCAAGTGGCGATGCGCTCGTAATGTTCGGCGGAGTCATCGAACACTTTGCGCAGAAATGGCTGTTTTTCCTGCAGGTCACTGTAATGGGGTTTCAGAACGGGGTGGGGCGTGAAGGGTGGTTCGGTATTCATGCGGCACATAAGGGTTGAGAGACAGAGGGATCAGGAACGGTTCCAGGGTCGGGATGGAAGCATCTTGCCAATGGGCGATAGGGTGTCCATCTTTTAGCAAACTCAGTATAAGTCAGCATTTTAGGCGGCCAACTGAAGTCGGCAAGGGCTATCGACCAGGATCCGCTGAATTTCCGCCGGATGCCCCCATGAGGCTGTTTCCCGGACTTCGCCCCGCTGGTTCGGGAGCGATGGATGGATCCGGCCGTAGGCCGCCCCATCAGGGGGCAATCTCGGGATCATCGTTCCATCTCCTGAAGGGGCCACTGTCGCTTGGTCAGTTTCGATTTCTTGGCGAGCAGGGAGGCGTTCAGGCCAGGTTGTTGAAGGGGAGATTCAGCGGAATTTAGCGTGGTGCGGTCGCCACTGTTATGACCATGGGGGACTTGTTCAAAGGATTCGACTGCCACAAAGGCATTTTCCATACCATATTAAAATAGGCGGTTATTCTCCTCCTATTCGAAACTTTATGACCGCGCACGTGAAGGCCTGGAAAATGTAAATTAGAGTAAGTGTTATGCAGTATTGACGTTTAGAAAAAATAGGATAAATTCCAGAAGAACTTAAAGCTAAACCTACCGAGAGGTAGGGACAGAAAGTTGCGGATCCCATCAAGCGGAAAGCCGGACTGCCGAGCGTGACTTCGTGAAGGTCACGGGAGGGGTCCGGCTTTTT
>JAJRDJ010000235.1 GCA_028678445.1 Methylococcaceae bacterium | reverse complement strand
GGTTTCGATAGCGATCACGCCGCCTTGCGAGAATCCGGCGACGATGAGCCGCTCCGGCGCGATACCGCTGGCCAGTTCCGCGGCAATGATCTCCCCGATCGCCACCCTGGACAGCCGGATGCCTTCCTCGTCAGGGGTGCGGCCAATCTCCGTATGGGCGATGTCATACCAGGCTCGCATGACATAGCCGCCGTTAATGGTGACCGGCCGGTGGGGGGCATGCGGTAGGATGAAGCGCACGCCCAGGGATTCCGGCAGTTGCAACTCGGTGGTGACGGGCGCGAAATCATGCCCGTCCGCACCCAGGCCATGCAGCCAAATAATGGTGGACTGATGGCGGCCGGCAGGTTCGATAACGATGGCTGGGAGTCGGCTGTTGTTCATAAGGGAGGGCGTCTTGCTCTTGAGGGAATTTCCATTCATTGCTATTCGACAAGGCTTTCCTGAGCGAAATCGAAGGGCTCATCGCGAAAGTTAGTCCGAAAATTCAATTTGTTACCCGTTCGGGCTCAACCCGTCGAAGCAGGAATGGATGAATTTTAGAAGCCCCCTTGAGTGTGGCTGTGAGACGATGGGGCTTGGCTGCGGCGCTAACCGCCTTCGTCTCACGGATCGGTACGCGGGACTTGGTTGAGGTCCAGGGGTAGCATCGGGGTGACGGTGCCAGGGTCCGCTTGACCTGGCGTTTCAACGTCAGTGGTCCTGTTCCTTTGCCGGGACTTTTTCTGCCGCCCTTCGGCCATGGATTGTGATCGATCATCACGCCATTGATTCAGCTCGTTCCTTTTCCGGGCCGCCACTTCCGGGTCGGGCTCGTAGGGTTTGACGTCCAGCGGCTGACAGGTGGGGTCCGCGGCGTTTTGCGTGAAGGTCACGGTACCATTCTGCAGGCACCGGTAGACGGTTCCGGCCTGACTGGCGACCGGCAGCGTGCCCAAGAGCACGGCCAGGCCAAACCGCACGGTCAGCTTCGCGGGCCGGGTCACCGGAGACATGGACCTTGACCGCTCAACCCGCCTGCAGCGTCCGGATGGTATCGAGGACCGCGGCCGCATGGCCCTTGACGCTGACTTTCCGCCACTCGGCGGCGAGCTTGCCGGCTGGGTCGATCAAAAAGGTGCTCCGCTCAATGCCTTGCACCTGTTTGCCGTACATGTTTTTCAGCTTGATGACATCGAACAGCTTACACAGCGATTCATCCGTGTCGGACAGGAGCTCAAAGGGAAATTCCTGCTTGCACTTGAAATTTTCATGGGACTTGAGGCTGTCCCGCGAGACGCCGAGAATTTCCGCGCCGAGCGTCTGAAATTGCGGGTACGAATCGCGAAAATCCTGGCCTTCCTGCGTACAGCCGGGAGTGCTGTCCTTCGGGTAAAAGTACAGCACCACAAAACGTCCCCGCAGTGCGGATAATTGCACGGTCTTGCCGGAGGTAGCCGCCGCAGAGAAATCAGGCACGGCCTGACCGAGGGTGGGGGTGCTCATGATTAACTCCTTGGAAGTATGGTTGGACAATGAGCCTAACAGGCCCGACACACGAAGCGAATCGGAACGGGCAAGGCGCCTGCGGTGATTGGACGCTCAGCGCTTGAGAGGTTCCAGAATGGCATCGAGATTCATCTGGTCGCAGAAATCGAGGAACTCATCCCGGAGCGAGACGATGCGCATGTTGGGGGGAATCCTGACGATCATATGGGCCAGGAACAGGGGTGAGCCCGTATATGGCGCCGGATAGCGGCTGGTCGAAAGGTCCAGGATCGTGACGCCGCGACTGGTCAGGAAATCGCTCAGGTCATGAATATTGTTGATCTGGTCGGTCGCGAAAATGTCGATGGCGTAAGGCAGGCCGACGTCTTCATCGCCGGACGGTGTCTCCTGTTCCTGGGAGCGTAGCAGGTGAACCTTGAGCCGGAACCGGTTGGCCAAGGCTTCCATGGCATTTTCGAGGCGGGCAATATGGTTCCAGTTGCCCTCGCAAAGGAGATGTCCAGCGAATTCCAGCCCCAGTTCGGTCATGCGGCTTTCAAGGATTATGCACTTGGCATCCTTGATAGCGCGGGTCAGTTCAACAATAAGGTCGGGGTGGTTTTCCCCCAGAACGGTGATGACGAGTTGCATGGGATTATGAGGCACCAGACAAAAGATTCTGAAGTTTACCATTTACCGTTCCGGAATTATCGCCCCGGAAACTGGCTACGACACTCGACGCGAGAGACTCGCGGTTGTCACGCCCAAGCGCGCCACGTTACCATTCCTTCCTTTTTTGCAGCCGGGAAAAACGCATGATCCAAGGTAGCCTCGTCGCATTGGTGACGCCCATGGAGCCGGATGGCTCGCTGGACCGCGAAGGATTGCGGCGGCTGATCGAATTCCATATCGCGGAGGGCACGGATGGCCTGGTTATCGTGGGCACGACGGGCGAATCCGCGACGCTCGATGAGCGGGAACATACCGAAGTGATCCGGCTGGCCGTCGAGCAGGCGGCCGGACGCCTGCCCGTCATAGCCGGGACCGGCGCCAATTCCACCACGGAGGCCATCAGTCTGACGCACGCCGCCAAGGCGGTGGGGGCCGAAGCCTGCCTGCTGGTAACCCCCTACTACAACAAGCCAACCCAGGAAGGGCTTTTCCGCCATTACCAGGCGATCGCCGAAGCGGTGGACATTCCGCAGATTCTTTACAACGTCCCTGGTCGCACCGCCTGTGACATGTTGCCGGAGACGATTGCTCGGCTGGCCAAAGTCCCACGTATCATCGGTGTCAAGGAGGCGACCGGAAACCTTGATCGCGCCCGTGACATCATCCGACTGTGCGGCCCGGGTTTTCTGCTCTACTCCGGTGACGATGCTACGGCACGCGAGTTCTGCCTGCTCGGCGGGCATGGTGTGATTTCGGTGACGGCCAACGTGGCGCCGCGCCTGATGCATGAATTGTGTGCTGCGGCGCGGCGAGGTGATGTCGACGCCGCTGCCGCGATCGATGCCCGGCTCGCTGGCCTGCACCGCGATCTCTTTATCGAGTCCAATCCCATTCCCGTCAAATGGGCGCTGGCGGAGATGGGCCTGATCAAGGAAGGTATCCGGCTCCCGCTAACCTGGTTGTCCGCAAATTGTCATGAGGCCGTTCGCGCCGCTCTGCGGCAAGCGGGTTCGCTGCCGGAGACCCGCGATGCATGAATTTCTGGGTAAGCGGTCCTTCATCCTGATCTGCGGCGCGGTTCTGGTCAGCGGTTGCAGCACGATTAGCGGGTGGTTCCCCGACAAGCAGAAGCAATACCAGTACAGTACCGAGATTCCCCCGCTCGAAATCCCGCC
>JAJRDJ010000234.1 GCA_028678445.1 Methylococcaceae bacterium | reverse complement strand
GGTTGCGCCGTTGTACTTACAGATACCTTCTTAAATTGGCTGATTTACCCCGTGGGCTTGGCCGTGTGGCATGGACGCACGTGCTGTCCTGCGCTTGCGGACGGCGATAAGTGAACGATTTGAAAACCCTTATGCGGCTTGGATAGCCAACCCAAGAGAATGCACATGAGTGTCCCCCCCAAAAGCCAGTGGATAGTAACGGCCAGCAGCGGAGAACCCCGCTTCGCGATAGATGAACTCTACGCGACGACCTGGGTGTCCGATAGCTCCACGACGTCCTGGCTTCAAATCGACTTGGGCGGGATTTCGACACTGGGCGGGATCGAAGTGTACTGGGGCAGGCGGTTCGCCGAAGTCTATGGTATTGAGTCGTCGCTCGACGGCAAGGAATGGGCTCATCTCTGCAAAACCCGTCACGGCGAGGGCGGGCAAAATGTGTTCGCGTTCCCGCCTGTCACAGCCCAATTTCTGCGCTTAAGCGTTGACCGGCAGGAATTTGAGCGGAGCCTGGAAATCGTCGAAATCAACCTTTATTCGCCAGCCGATGCCCTGTCGGTGCGGGAAGCGGGGTGCTTGGAAGCCCTCGGGCATGCCCCCGTCAGGTTGCTGCCGGGCGAGAGCATCACCGTCGATTTCGGCTATTTGCGACCCCCGCTGGGGGCCCTCATCGAGTGGGGCGAAACTTATGGAACGGTCTTTTCGGTGCATCTTTCCGACGATGGCGAAAACTTTCGGGAGATGGGGCGTATTACCACTAGCAACGGTAATTACGATAATTTTTACTGGCGCTCCACCACCAGTCGCTATTTCCGTTTGACGGTACATGAAACTAACGCACCGGAAGGTGCGCTCGTCAACGAACTCAAGCTCCGCATCCTGGACAAAGACCGCATGCCGATCGGCCAGCTGGAACGAGCGGCGCTGGCCGGGCGCGGCGAACTCTATCCCCAGGCGCTCCTTGGGCGGCAAGTGTATTGGACCGTGTTGGGGGAAGTCGATCAGGACGAGGAAGCCCTCTTTGACGAGTACGGCAATCTCGAGTCCCAGTCTGGATTCGGCCAACTCACCCCCTTGCTCCGGCTGGACGGTACCCTTCATGGGGCGCCCGGAGCTACGGTGCTCAGCCAATCCCTGGCCGAGGGCTCGCTACCCATTCCCCAAGTCCGCTGGTCCGTGCTTGATGTCGAGCTTCAGGCGACGGCCCTCGCGCATGCCGATATGGCCCTGGTCGAGTACCGCATCACGAATTTGGACGCGGCCACAAGGGCGGGCTCACTGGTGCTTGCGGTGCGCCCCGCCCAGATCAACCCGTATTGGCAGCACGGCGGTCACGCGGTCATCAACGCGATTGCCATAACCGGTCAGCAAGTCCTGGTCAACGATAAGGCCTATGCGGCATTTTCGAGCGAGCCTCAATCGGTCACCGTTACCGATTTCGACAATGGGGACGTGGTGAATCTTATCTGTGATGGTCCACGCCAGACCGCCCGCAGCCTTCGCTCGGGCACCGGTCTTCTCAGTGCTGCCGTGGAGTTTGACTTTGCTCTGACGCCGGGTGAAGGGGTTGCCTTTGTTGTCGCGTCGCCCATGCGGGATGGCATCACTCCGCATGCGGACATGACATTCGGCGCCATTCGGGAGGAGGTGATTCGCATGTGGCGTGAGAAGATCGGCCCGCGCAAGATCACGGTAGGCGACCGGGAAGTCAGTGATACCCTCGAAGCGCAGACGGGTCTCATCCTCGTCAATGCCACTAGGATCGCCTTCAAGCCTGGTCCCCGCAACTACGACCGGATCTGGATTCGTGATGGCTCCTGTCAGGCTTTGGCGCTGCTCTGGGCCGGTCTCATCAAGGAAGCCAAAAACTACGTCGTTTGGTATTCCAAACGTATCTACGAAAACGGCATGGTCCCGCCGATCCTCAACCCCGACGGTACCATCTACCGCGGTTATGGCAGTAACATTGAATACGATGCGCAGGGGGAATTTGTCGCTATCGCCGCCGATATCTATCGCATCAGCCGTGATCGGGTCTTTCTTGACGCCATTTTCGAACCCGTAGTCCGGGCGACCCGATTCATCGAGGAACTCTGTGCGCGAACCAACGCCTTGCACGGTCCTGACACCCGGTTTTATGGCCTCTTGGCGCCTTCCATCAGTCACGAAGGTTACAACAAGCCGACTTATAGCTACTGGGACGACTTTTTTGCTCTGAGCGCCTGGCGGAACTGCGAATTCCTGGCCCTGGAGATCGGCGATTCGAAAGAAGCGGCCCACGCCAGGGACAAGGGTCAGGAATTTGCCGCGAATTTGGCCCGCTCGATACGTCTGACCGCGGAGTCGATGGGTAGGGGGCTGGTTCCTGCCTCCGCCGACCGTGAGGATGTAGATCCCACCTCCACCTCCATTGCCTTCGAGCCCTGCCGTGTCGACGATATTCTGCCGGCTGATCTAATCCAGGCGACCTACGATGACTACTCCAGACATCTGAATATGATCCGTCAGCCTGGCTTTGATGGTGCCTTTACGCCCTATGAAATCCGCAACCTGAATGCCTTTGTCGCACTGGGCCGGCACGCGGAAGCCTTTCAGCTCCTTGAGGATGCCCTTTCATGGCGGAGGCCGGTGGGCTGGCGGTATTGGGCCGAGGTGGTTTGGGGTAACCCGCGTGCGCCGGAATATATCGGCGATATGACCCATACCTGGATTGGGGCCGAGTTCGCCACGGCTATCCGGCGCATGCTGCTGCGGGAGAAGGGCAGAACCCTGGAACTGTTCCGGGCTGTTCCCGAATCATGGTGGCAGGATGAAGGTATTACCCTGCATGACCTGCCGTCGACCTTCGGTACGGTCCATCTAAAGGCACGCCGCGACGAAACGCGGGTCACCGTCGACCTGTCATTGACGGGCCCCCTGCCGGAACGGATCACCATCCGCTATCCGGGTGCTCGGCAAGCCTATGCCGACGGAAAATCTTGCGCCATCGACGGTGATGTCATTAACGCTACGAATTTCAAACAGCTTGTGATCGAGGTTTAGTCAGGACAGGACCAGGTCAATTTAGTCTGCCGTTTGGGACTGTTTGATGAGAAAGAGGAGCACACAATCCTCAGCATCCCGCACCGCCTCTCAAGTTCCCGCATTACAGCCACCCCAAACTTCTCTGTCTGTTATGGCGGGGCCTGTCAGCGCATTAAATTCTCATGTATCGCGGGTTTCAGAAACTTGGGTTGGAATTGTATTGTGGTTGACAGATCGGTGATCCCGCATACCCCAGGGTAAGCGTGGCCCGCATCGCCGTAGGTGGGCGGCATGGGGCGGGGGAGTACAATAGCCACCAGCAAGCACCAAAGCTCACTGCATCGCCTTTGGATGATAGACATCGACCCGATTTCAGCACTACGAGACAGGAAGCAAACCCCTCTCGGTTCCATCTAAATCAACTGTATGAAACCGGACGACATTGTCCAAGATTACGCCCTCGGATATGAAAATCGTTGAAAACCCTTTAACTCTGGGCAAAGTGAATGCCCCGCAGGCGCGGCTCCCGGCTTTGCCGAGGCCCCCTAGTCCATGCCGTCGTGCAAGACTCTGATCCGCCAATGCCGGATGCCGTTTCCCCAGTGTTTCCCCCACGCCTTCAAGCACGTCATTGAGACGGTGGGTCGATCGCCACGCTTGCTCGATTGTCCGAGCTTGGCCCGTCGTGGGGTGGCATGCATGTTGGGGTTTCTGGCCCTTTCGGTTTCGGCCAAGGGCTTTCCGCCTTATCCCGATGATCCCCTCGACACGCATACGGCGGTGTCCGCCACGCCGGGCCGGGCGGTCACCGAGGCGGGAGCCGATCCCTGCCAAAGTCCGGGGCGCAAGATGGATACGTGGGGGCTGATCGATGTGATCGAGCAGGCGCTCTGCCATAACCCGCAGACTCGTCAGGCCTGGGCCAATGCGCGTCAGCAGGCGTCGCAACTGGGTTCGGCAGAGTCTGCCTATCTGCCGTCAATCACCTTTTCGATGCCTATCTCGGCGAGCAAAAATACGGCGGGTGGCGGCATTTCGGACGGGGTGCCGGTCCAGGGCAGTGGCGATTTTCGTGCCTACAATACCCGTATCGCACCGAGGCTGGGCTTCGATTATTTGCTACTGGATTTCGGTGGCCGCGCGGCCCGGGTCGAGGCAGCGCGAAAAGCACTGGAGGCCGCGAACTGGACGCATGCGGCCACGCTTCAGGCGGTCCTGTTTTCCGCCATTCAAGCCTATTATCAGCTCTATGCCGCGAATGCGACACAGGAAGCGGCGGAAGCCACCGAAAAATCAACCCAACGCGCCCTGGATGTAGCCACCTATCGTTACCAGATCGGCGCGGCGGCATTAGGTGACAAATTGCAGGCACAAACCACGCATGCCCAGGCCAAGGTGAACCGCCGCACGGCGGTGGGCAATGCCCAGGCGGCCCTGGGCGCTCTTGCCACGGTCATGGGGCTCAAGCCGCATGCGTCCATGAAATTCGAGTCGCCCAGCCTGAGTGGTCCGGATCAAGAGCGGGAAAAAGACGTGCAGGAACTGATCGAACTGGCCAAGAATTCCCGTCCTGATCTCGCGGCCGCCGAAGCACAGGTGAGGGCTTCCGAAGCTGGCATCCTGCAGGCGCGCGCCGGGAGCATGCCGACGCTGTCGCTGGTTGGTAGCTTTACCTACTTCGAGACGGTGGGCGTGTCCACTGTCTCCAGTTGGGCGGTGGGTGTCCAAGTGGCCATGCCGCTGTTCACCGGCTTCAATAACACCTATCAGATCAAGAGCGCCGGGGAACAGGCTGAAGCGCAGGCTGCCAACCGCGACAAACTGGAGCAGTCCGTCGCCCAGGAAGTTTGGCGGGCCTATTACACGCTCGCTGCGACCAAGGAGAATCTCAAGAATACCCAGGAATTACTGGATAGCGCCTTGCAGTCCGAGCAGGTGGCTCTGGGGCGTTATGAGGAAGGGGTGGGCAATATCGTGGAACTACTCAATACCGAGGCCAGCCTGGCCAATGCCCGCACTCAATATGTCCAGGCGCATTACAACTGGCGTATCGGCAAGGCTCAACTGGCACAAGCCCTGGGGCGGCTGGATATGGGGGATGTGGCCGCGGTGGAAGGCCCACGGGAGAATCGGCTTGCGAATTGACATACCATCCTTGGGCCCTCCGACCCGTCACTCGGCAGGTGGCGGGTGATGCTGCGTCGGGTCAGCATCCTCTTGGTGCTCGCGGCCCTCGGCTGGGGCGGCTGGACCTACTGGCAGCGGCAACAGGCGCCCAAGGGCGATGAGTACCTGAGCGTAACGGTCGATCGCGGCGATATCGTCAAAACCGTGTCGGCCAATGGCACCCTGAATCCCGTGGTGCTGGTCAATGTCGGTACCCAGGTGTCCGGCACGATC
>JAJRDJ010000233.1 GCA_028678445.1 Methylococcaceae bacterium | reverse complement strand
CCCGTGATTCGCAAGGGCACGACCAGGGCAGTCTTCGAGCTTAGACCTTGCACCCTGCTCCCAACCCCGGCATCTAAGGCGGCAAAGCTTTCCGAAGGTGTAAGAAAATGCTGGATGGCCGCCTTCTCCGCGTTTCGACCGGAATTCGGCGGCTTCTCGAACAACGCCATCTCCACCAACTGCCACGTGAACCAGCATGCCGCCTTCGACTTTGCCGCGTTCACCGCCAGGCCCACCGTTGGTCCGGATCCGATGGACCTGGTGAAATTCTCCATTGGCCGAGCCCTGCTGGATGGCGGCGGTTACGGCTACCATCGCACGCTCTACAAGGATTCGGACCCGATTCTTTTGTCCGGCGCAGGCCGAATTGCGCAGCTCTCCGGGGACCAACAGTGGCTCGAACGGGTTGCTCCCGGCGTCACGGCCACAGCCAAAAGAATCCTGGGCGACTTTGACGCCGAAGAAGGATTGATCCTCTGCCGAGCGCTTTCCGGGAACTCCGGAACCTACCGCTGGAGCAGCAATGCCTGTGATGTGGTCGGCTTCGGCCATATGGACGCCTACGTGAACGCATGGTCCTTCAGGGGATTGAAGAACGCCGCCTCGCTATTGACCCGGCTTGGCGACCGAGAGCTGGCCGCGCGTTGCGCCGAAACCGCCGCGACCATCTCAGAAAACTATGCCCGGCAACTCGTCAACCCCGAAACCGGATGGGTCTCCGGCTGGAGAAGCCGGGATGGCCAACTCCACGACTTCGGATTCGTCTGGATCAACGGAGTGGCCTGCGCCTTTGCAGTGATGGACGCCATGACGTCACGTCGTGTCCTGGAGAATCTTGAGAAGAAACGGCGCGAGGTTTTCCCGGAAGCCGCGTATTTGGGGACGCCGATCAATCTTCTCCCGATTGCAGCCACCGACCACATGTTGCCGAAGCTGGGTTACCAACTCAAACCGACCTACGAAAACTTGACCGACGGCGCGCTGTCACCGATCTTCCTGGCCTACTATATCCGGGCGCTGTCAATCCACGGTTTCAAGCGGGAATCGGGGGCCATCGTCAACAGCCTCGAACAAGGTTTTGCCGACGGAAAATTCGCCGGTCCTTACGGCACGGGGAAAGAGATCATGACCTGGAACGGCGCCGACTCCGGCTATGAGGGCACTTTCGGTCCTAACTCAGGTCCGCTTTACGCGATCGCTGTCGAGCGGGGAATCATCAAGCCGCCAAACCCGGAATGGTGGCTCTAAGCGAGCATTATCGCACAAATGACAGGATACCTGGAGACGGAGCACAAGAGACAAAGCGAAGATAGAATCCCGATGCAGAGAAACGTGGATAGTTCACTGAACAACCTAAAGAAGACCCTTGCAGGCTGCTGCCTTATTCCAGCCCTTGCGCTGGCGGCAAATGCGGCAGCCTCCGCGACGCCGCCGCCCCGCATCGGAATGATCCGCGATATGACGGCGGATTGGGCGGTAATGCAAAGCGGCTACTGGCGGCTCGAGGTGGACCTGGCAAGGCCCCGCATCGCCAGCCTTCGGACGGACCCGGCAGGGTTGGCGCGTTATTCCCCGGAGATGCTGGAACCGGGAGAGGGCGGTGAAACCGAGGCGCAAACGGAAAAGGGCGTCGTTCGATCGCGCGACAGCACCGGTCACCGGGCCGAGAAAGCGCCAGACGGAGGATTATTACTGCGTGACATCACGTTGGGAGACATCGGGAAAGTGAATTGGCACCTGTCACTGGCGGGTGATAAAGGCGAAATCCTGCGCATACGAGTTGACCGCGAGATCGTCGGGCTCGCCAGGCTCGTCACCGAAACTCCCTTTGCGTTGAAGTGTCTGCGTGAGTTTGCTTTTTGGTCGCGCCCCTCGCTGCGCTTCCGCCACAATCCCGCGGGTCCATTCCGCACCTCGTATTCCACTGCGGCGGAAAGGGCGCAACGGCGCGTCATCGGCTATCACGCCGCGACGGAGATGCCGGAGTTTTTTGTTCACGGCTCGCCCGTCTTCCCCGATGTGCGCATGGGGCTCGACAGCGGCTGGCATCACCTGGAAATGAGATACGGACGACACGTGACCTTTGGCGTCAGCTCCCGGGATTTCTCGGGCGGCCCGCGCGAGCTGCCGCCAGGACGCGAGAGTTGGACCGTGGATTTCATCGCCGTTCCGCAGGGGGAATCAGCGCCGATTGTCCTTCAGTCGGCCAATGCATCCTTTGACCGGTTCGTGAGGGAGTTTTTCGATGCCTATCTCCTCTCGGGCATCGCCTGTGATCATGAGTACTTCGGCAACAATCCCTATCGCCACGCTTACTGTCCGGGCGCCATTGATTTCGCGGCGCGCGGTTACCTGACATCCAGCCGGCGCTCCTGGTCGGACACCCAGGGCGATATCGAGGCTCGGTGGCGGAATCACATCCGCCGCACCTTGCGCGAAGGCATGGTTTCGCCGGAGCGACCGGTTATCCTGATGGACTCAGGCGTATGGCAGGACGCCTGCGGCGCCGCTACACATGAGTATGGGGCGCCTGCCCTGAATGCGAATTTCGTGCTCGCATGCTGCCTGGCCTGTTTAAAAAGCGGCGACCGCGACTTTGCCGGGGAGATCTTTCCCGCGCTGGAGGGGATCCTCAAACCGCTGGCCCGGATGGACCCCGACAACGATGGTTTGTTGGAAAGTCCCCTGCCGGGAACGCCCGGCAGCCCGGCCTCCTCCTATAATGACAATCTGAGCATCGGGCATAAGGACGGTTACCTCAATGCCGCCGCATGCGAGGCGTTTCATCTGTTTGCCAGCCTCGCCAAGTGGCTCGACAAGCCCGACCGGGCAGCGCAGGCAAGCGCGGTCGCCGCCGGCATCCGCAAAGCCTTCAACGACCAACTGTGGCTCGACGGACCGGGGCGGTACGCGGGCTGGATTGATGTGACAGGCAAGACCCACGACGCCTGGTACACGACTATTAACTTCATGGCTGCCTCCGCCGACATCATCCCGCCGGACCGGCTAGCCCGCATGATGCAGTCCTTTACCTCCCACCCGAACCATCACCGCATCTTCGGCGCAGGAGGAAACCTCGATCCGATCCCCGAGGGCAGTTACCACAGTCGCGGCTCAGCGTTCGGCTTGTGGCTGAACGGCGGCGTGCTGCTGGGACCGGCGGCGTACGAGCTGGTGGCGCGAGCGCGCGGCCTTGGCGCTGAAGGCGCCTGGGAAATGCTGCACGACCTGGAGATCGAATGGCAGAAGAGCCGCCTAGCCCGCATCCCCATGATTGACTGGTGCCGCGGCAACCTGGAACTGGCCCGCCGCAACCCACGACTGACGTATACCGGTGGAAATGCCTGGACCTGGATCGACGGCGCCGGGGCGTCGGGTGCGGGCACTGAGACCTATCTGAGTGACGGCGGCGCGATTCTCTGGGCCCTCTACACCGCAGTGTTGGGAATCCAGGCCGACTTCCAGGGGATCACTCTGGAACCGCACATTCCATCAGCCCTGGCGGAGGTCCGGACGGAACTCCGGCTCCTGGGCAGACACTTGAGGTTCCAGTTTCGCGGCAACGGCGACAAGCTGGAGTCCCTCGCCCTCAATGGAAAACCAGCCCGCGCGAACCGGCTCCCGTGGTCTGAGCTGAACGACGGAGCCGAGATCGTGGCCAGAATGACTGCCGAGGAATCACGGTCCGGGACAAGGTAAGGTATTAATCACAATAAAGAAATGCAATTAATGGCTATGAGAAACAGACTGTATCGCGGTATTGGCCGATGTTCAGCGGGCGGCTGGGTGGCGCTGGCGCTTCTTGCCCTTCCGGCCCAGGCGGCGGCGCCGGAGCAATCCAAGTCCTGGATTGACCGGAATCATTTCCCGGAAGCCTACAGCATTCTCACCAGCGATCGGGTGATGTTCCCCGACAACACCACCGACTGGCCGCTCAAGATTGATG
>JAJRDJ010000232.1 GCA_028678445.1 Methylococcaceae bacterium | reverse complement strand
CCTTCCAGGTCTGGATGAATTGCTCGGGGGTCATGGGTCCTTTGGCCACATAGGCGCGCCGAGATACACGGCCAGTATTTCACAACGGTGCTTTTGCATGCGGTACGGAAGACAATAGGGGATGTTGGCCATCACCCGCTCGCGGGTGCCGTCGATGCGGCCCGGGCGGCCGAGTGGCGGGTATTGCCCGGCAGAGTGACGGGCCGTGGAAGGGTTATCCGGGGCGATATGATATAGGGATGCATTTCCGGCAGGTCCCGTCGGGCCGTTTCGGTCCAAACGATGTTCACTAGCGCCTTCCATGCTAATCGATCAGTTCCTGGTTTTTCTTGATCTGCCACGCATGTACCGCAATATGATCCTTGGTGGCTTGGTTGACCAGGTAATTACGGGAGCGATCCAGTCGCGAGGCCAGTGCATCCAGGCGATGCGCGGTTTCACCATCGGTTCTTACGGTGAAGGCTTCCGTGGCTATGGGCTGACTCCGTGTGGTTCGTTTGTCATGATACACAGGTTGCACATCCCCTCTACCCATTTAATCAAGCGCTCCAGCCCTGCATGCGTGTAAATCTGAGTGGCGGCAATCGACTATTGGCCCAGCAATGTCGGATGGCCGCTACGGCCGGCGCGATACGGGCTACCCTATTACGCGCGCCCTGCGCTTGGCCTCGCCATCGGTGTCATGCATTTGATCAAGTGTATCCCCCCCGGCAAGATGGCCATGCCCGCAGCTTCTCATTGAACCCGAGCCGAACGAAAACCCATGCATCAAGACACCCTCTATCTTCTTAAAACCCACTTTATCGACAATGGGCAACACTACTACTGTCCGGCCTGCGCTGAAGTGGCCGGGATTCTGGCCTTTTTTCCGGCCTTGAAAGCCCAGGTTCGAGTCCGCCATGTGGATTTCCCAAGGCCTCGGCCAGAGCTGGCTGCGTTGCTCGGGGAAGCAAACCAAAGGTGCCCGGTGTTGGTGCTTGCCAAGGTGCCCTCCAACCTGCCATCTCACCTGAAAGTGCAAATGGGCAACAATCATGCCTTTGTCGAAGGGGCTCGTGAGATCGGCGATTACTTTGCCCATGTCCATGGGACGCCCCTTCCCCATTGAATGCCATGGACAATTGCAGCAAGCCCCCGGCCGGGTTTTCCACCCTGTGTATCCACGCTGGTACGCACGTTGATACCGCCACAGGCGGCGCGTGCAGCCCCATCTTCACGTCGACGGCTTACGCATATCCGAATCCGGCCAACGAGAACATCTACCCCCGCTATTTCAATACGCCCAACCAGGCGGTCATTAACCGCAAGCTGGCGGTGCTCGAAAGGGGCGAGGCGGCCGTCACCTTTGGCTCGGGGATGGCGGCGATTGCCACTGTGCTGCTGGCCCATCTCCAACCCGGCGACCACGCGATTTTTCAAAACGATCTCTATGGGGGCACGCTGCAGCTGATTAACCGGGAGCTGGTTCGCATCGGCGTGCACATCTCGTGGGGCGCCAATGTGGCAGAGTTCGCGGATGCTTTCCGGCCCGAGACCAGGCTGATCTACGTCGAATCCCCCTCCAACCCGCTGTTGCGCTGTGTGGATCTGCAGGCGGTGGCCGCGCTCGGCAAACACCACGGCGTACTCACGGTGATTGACAATACCTTCGCCACCCCGATCAACCAGAACCCGTTGGTCTGGGGTATTGACGCAGTCATCCATAGTGCCACCAAATATCTCAATGGGCACAGTGACATGAACGCGGGAGTGGTGGTTGCTTCCACGGCAATCATCCGCCGCGTGATCGGGACAGCGGTGAACTTGGGTGGGATGCTCGACGCGCACGCGTGTTCCCAACTGGAACGCGGGCTGAAAACGCTGGCTCTGCGTGTGCAGCGGCACAACGAGAACGCGTTCGCTCTGGCCCACGCGCTTGCCGTCCACCCGGCTGTGGCCCGCGTGATTTACCCCGGCCTGCCAACGCATCCCGACCACGCTATTGCCGCAGGGCAGATGCGGGGCTTTGGCGGCATGCTTTCGTTCGAGTTGCGCCAGCCCGATCAGGTGGACCGCCTGTTGAGTCGGCTGCGCATCGTCATGCCGGCATTGAGCCTCGGCGGGGTAGAAAGTCTGGTCTGCGTACCCAGTCGCACCTCGCATCGCATGATGACACCCGCCGAGCGCCAGCGCGCCGGCATCAGTGATGGACTGATTCGCGTCTCCGTCGGCATCGAGAACGAGGAAGATTTGCGAGAAGATTTCCATCAGGCCTTGGCACCGGAATGATCGTCACCACAAACACCAGTCGTGCCGATCAATCGCGGTTAGGAACAGCGGAGCCGACCCGGGAACGTTGCAAACTTCCGGCAACAAAAGGCGCTGGACACTGAGCGGGGCGAAGATATACGGCTCGGTGCCACTGTCGGACCATGTTGAGGCCGGGTGACTGTCATCACCGCTAACGAATACCAGGAACACAGGACAATGAAGATAACGGCTCAAACCATTGTGCTACTCGCAGCCATCGTCTTGCCGACGACAGGCTGGAGCGACAACTGGGTCAATGTGCCGGAAGGCAGCGAGCACCAGGTTGATACGGATTCAATCACTAATAGCGGCGTCTTTGTGTTGGCGTGGGTCCGCTCCATCTATCCATTGCCTATGGAGTTTTCAGGCAAGTTGGCCTATTCTGAAAAATCGCATATCTCTATTGGTTGCGCGAAGAAAACGCAAACGACGTTACAGACCATCACCTTTGCGGACCCCAATTCGACAGCGCCACTCAATACCTTTACTGGGAACCCATCTCCTGATAGCTACCGGCGTCCCGAGCCGGTTGAGAAGGTCATTCAGAGTTTTGTTTGCAGGGTAGCCAGCCAGCGGCGATGAATCATGAATCATCACAAAATTCAGTGCCTATCAGGTTAAATAACAGCCCTTTGGCCAGTCACCACATGGGAAAGGGCAGTGTGGCTTGACTTTAGGCAGGTCGCGGAGCGGGAAAAGGACGGCAGACGTTATAGAAACTTCCGGTTATAAGGGAGTTTAAGTGCCTGCTGATTTATCAATAGGCCGCGCGAGAAAATCCTTTATACTCTCATCGCTGCCCGCTTTAGAGGGGTTGCTATTCCTACCCTAAAAAAATGGGTATATATAACTAAATGAAGAGGTGTTTATGCAAATCAAAACCATTGCTTTAGCCGGTGCCTTTCTGTTGAGCAGCGCGTTTGCTTACGCTGAATCCGTGCACCTCCCGCAGGCTATCGAGCACACCAAAGCCGCCATTACCCATGGCGAAGCCGGTCATGCCCCTATTTTGGTGGAACACGCCGGGGTCGCACTGACGCACGCGGAGGCATCTGAAAAAGCCGAAGCGAATCCGCACACCGCGGAAGGCATCAAGCACCTGAATGCCGCTATCGATGTCGGCAAAAAGGGTGATGCCGCAGGTGGCGCCACCCACGCCAAAGAAGCGCTCAAGCATCTCGAATTGGCGAGCCAGCCGAAGAAATAAGCTTCAGCCTGGGCAACCGGGTAGGATGCCTAGCGGGAATCGCCAAGCCTATTCCCGCTAGGCGCCACTCAGAAGCGTTGTCATGGCGGGGTCATGGGTTCGCACCTGGCCCTGCCCGCTAAGTCAGGGAACTGCGTCCGGCATCAAACCGACTTCAGCGCCGAGGCACTATTTGACCCCACCCAATCCTACTCCAAGCGGACTTTGCGGGCCACCAACACGGGCTGGCGGATCCTTCCCCGGCCTGGCGCCAGCCGGATGCTGCAGGTCTTATTGAGCCGCTTGAGGGTGCGGTACACATTGAAAGACGTTCGCCCGGTCAAGGCCGCCAAGGCGTTAACCGAATTCGGGTAGTCACGCCCGATAGTCTGAAGCAAGGCCACTTTTCCGGGGAGAGTTACTTCATTCCGTGTCATCACGGATCGATCCGGGTAATCTTCGATCCCTGAATGCCCAAGCCCCCCATTAGCCCCT
>JAJRDJ010000231.1 GCA_028678445.1 Methylococcaceae bacterium | reverse complement strand
GTCAACTGTAGTTGTGGCAACACCTTCGAGACCCGGTCGACCCTGGGCAAGGACCTGCATGTGGAAGTCTGTTCTGCCTGTCACCCATTCTATACGGGTAAGCAGAGACTCGTCGATACAGCGGGCCGCGTAGACAAGTTCCGCCGTCGCTACAGCCGATAACCCCTAACTTTGGTTCCCTGCTCCCCGAGGCAGGAACCCGCCTCGATTCCTTACCCTACGCCCGGCGGATAAGTTCTGAGGAATCTGGTTCCTCGAGCTTCTCCAACGGGCGATCGTGTGGCTCTTGTTCTTCTGGCCTACGCGACGTGATCGGTTACCACACGATCGGATCAGATAACAATTCGCCAGTCTGTCCAGTCTGTAAGGGGATCCACCTTTCAGAACAGCGATTCGATTGATCGGGTTGATGACTTGCCCGAAGAGCGGGGTTTAGACACCGGTTTCTCCTTGTCTTGACCAGCCTTTGCCGCACCGCTTTTTCGCTTGTGGCTCCCGGGTGAGGTCTTTTCCTCATCCACAAAGCGGCTGCCCTTCGAATAGAACTCATAATCCGTTGTCGTGCCCTTCTTGCCGACCCTGATCTTCTTGGCACGGCCGCCCGCAGGGACGGGGAAGGTGTATTCCGGCACATCCTTGAGTGCCACGCGCATGAACTTGACCCACATAGGCAGGGCCAGGTCGCCCCCCATCATGCCGCGCCCCAGCGTTTTGTAGGTGTCATAGCCGAACCAGGCCACGGTGACCAGGGCGGGTGTGTAGCCGTCAAACCAGGCATCGAAGAAATTGTTGGTAGTCCCGGTCTTGCCGGCGACATCCGACCTGCCCAACGCCAGCGCCTTTTTGGCGGTACCCATGCGCACCACATCGCGGAGCATGGAATTCATCATGTAGTGCGTTTTCGGGGAAATGACACGTTTTGCAGTCCCTTCAGAGGGCTTGTCCGTCACCTCGCAGTCGATACAGGCCGTGGGCGGAGTGGCCTGGTAGACCGTCTTGCCGCCGTCGGTATCCACTCGGGCAATGAAATAGGGATCGACCCTGAAACCGCCATTGGCGAACACGGAATACATCTGAGCCATGCGCAAGGGGCTGGCCGAGCCACTACCGAGAGCGAGCGGCAACACCCGGGGCAGTTCTTCGGATTCGAACCCCATGTCCATCGCCAGCTTCACAGCCTTGTCGATGCCGACTTTCTGTAGCAGCTTGACCGCTACGACGTTGCGGGAATAGGTCAAGGCCGTCCGGAGCGGGGTGGGGCCATAGTATCTTCGGGAAGCGTTCATGGGATGCCACCCGGCGGCCTTGACGGGGGAATCCACGATCACGGTGGAAGGCGTCATCCCGGACTCCAGCGCGGCGGAATAGATCACCGGTTTGAATCCGGAGCCCGGTTGCCGCTTGGACTGGATGGCTCGGTTGAATTTGCTGTGATGGAAGTCATAGCCCCCGGCGATGGCGACGACCTGACCATCCTTGGGCAGTACAGAGACCAGCGCCCCGCCCACTTCGGGGATTTGGGTCAGCTTCCACCGCGCGCCATCATGGCGTAAGCGGATAACATCCCCCGCCGCCAGCGGTTTGCCGGTGTCCTCGTCCTTCTTGCTTTTTTTCTTTTTGCCGGTGAGATTTCGATGCGCCCAATATAGCGCACCCGCGCTGAGATTCAGGCGCTTGCCTTCTCCCATATACACTTCCGCAGCGCCACCTTTGAGGGTCAAGATCAGCGCGGGCACGGTGTAGCCGAGTTTACCGAAGCCCGTGAGCTGCCGGTCCCAGTCGGCTTCGCTAGTGTACTTTTCCAGGTCGACATGTTCCCGGATGGGACGGAACCGGCGCTTTTCATCGAAATGATGGAGGCTGGAGCGCAGCGTGTCCTCGGCCAGTGTTTGCAGGCTGGAATCGATGGTGGTGCGAACCTGATAACCGTTGTTGTAAGCATTCTCACCATACTGTTCATACATCTGGTTTCTGATGATTTCGGCGATGTAGGGCAGGTCGACATTGACGGAATGGCCGTGCAGGTTTGCCGTGTTGGGGGCCACCAGAGCATGGGCATACTCTTCGTTGTCGATGAAGCCGAGCGCCAGCATGCGATCGAGCACATAATCCCGTCTTGTCAGTGCGCGATCGGGGTTGACTATCGGGTTGAAGGTGGACGGCGCCTTGGGCAGACCCGCGATGGTCGCGATTTCCGCCAGCTCGAGCTCGTCCACGGTCTTGTTGTAATAAATCTCGGCCGCCGCGCCGACGCCGTAGGCATGATTGCCCAAGTAGATTTTGTTCAGATACAACTCAAGAATCCGGTCCTTGGGCAGTTCCGACTCGATTTTCATGGCCAGCAGGATTTCCCGGATCTTGCGCAGGAAGGTTTTTTCATTGCTGAGGAAGAAGTTGCGCGCTACCTGCATGGTGATCGTACTGCCCCCTTGCCGTTTTTGGCCCGTACTGAGGAAGGTGAAACCCGCCCGCAGCAGCCCTTGATAGTCGAAACCGGGGTGCTCGTAAAAACGGTAGTCCTCTGCCGCCAGAAAGGCCTGGACCATCCTTTTGGGGACGGCATCAAATCCCAGAGGATAGCGCACCTTCTCGCCGAACTCGCCGATCAGCAAGCCATCGCGGCTATAAACCTTCATTGGACTCTGGTAATGGATGTCCTTGAGCGTCTCAAGGTCCGGCAATTGGGATTGCAGGTAGACGTAAAGTCCGAACATCAGGAGTCCGACGGTCATAATGCCGGCCGCTATCCCCACGGTCAGCCGGACAAGTGCCCGGAACAGTGTTTTGAGGGCCGATTCGGGGTGGAGTGAGGTATTGGAAGACACGGTTGGCGCGATGCGAGAGATGTGGGCACTAGTGCATTAGGTAGTGCCGGGAAGCTAACCAGTTATGGTGGAGCCGGTCAGATAGTCGGGCACCGACCCACGTTGACCATGCAAGTCGATAAAGCGAAGGTTACTATACTACAAGTCCCGTGCTGCCTTTGGTCATTCACTTGGCGTAACTTGGATATGGCATCGCCCACACTAATCGAAAACTGCATCACTTCCCATGTTGAATCTGCGGCGGAATAAACCCGTTCTCCTGGGAGTCGACATCAGTAACACCTCCGTAAAGGTAGTCGAACTGGCCCAAACCGCTGACGGTCTTGACCTGCGGGGTTATGCCATCGTTCCGCTTCCCGCAACGGAAAACCTCTCCAGGGAGGAAAGCCGCATCCAGATCATTGGTACGGCGGTACGAAAAGCTGTCAAACAGACTGGTACCCGACTGACCCACGCCGTCACCGCTGTGCCCAGTGCGGCGGTGATCTTGAAAATGGTGACGTTTCCGGCCAGCCTGGGCGAGGATGACATCGAGGCACAGGTTGAGCTGGAGGCCGAGCAGTACATTCCCTATCCCCTCGATGAAGTCAGCCTGGATTTTTCCGTGCTTGGGCCGTCGGACACCCTGCCGGGTGTGGTGGATGTCGAGGTGGTGGCCTCGCGCAAGGAATACGTCGAGGATCGCGCGGCGGGACTGGAATGGGCCGGGCTGAAAGCGGAAATCGTCGATGTGGAATCCTTCGCGATGGAACGCGCCTGCCAGCGGGTTCTGGAACAGGAGATTGCGTTGCGTGGCAATGAAGTCTATGCCATCAGCGATATGGGGGCCACTACCACCGCCTTGATCGTGATCAGGGACCGGCAGGTGATTTTTACGCGAGAGCAGGCCTTTGGGGGTCGTCAATTGACCGAAGAGGTTCAGAAACGCTTTGGCTTGTTGTACGACGATGCCGAGCGGGCGAAAAAAATTGGCGGCTTGCCGGACAGTTATGATCGGGAGGTCAGGGTTTCATTCATAAGTGCCTTGGGCCAGCAAATCGAACGCTCGCTACATTTTTTCCAGTCAGCCCAGCCACAATTCAAGCTGAAGCGGCTCTTGTTGGCGGGCGGTTGTGCGGCACTCAAAGGCGTCGCCGAAAATTTCGAGGAAACTGAAGATGTCAGGGTTCTCACGGCCGACCCATTCATCGGGATGAGCATCAGTCCCAGGGCCAACCGGGCCAATCTGCTCCAGGACGCGCCAGCCTTGTTAACGGCAACCGGGCTCGCCTTGCGTAGTTTCGAATAGCATGGCGAATATCAATCTTCTTCCCTGGCGCCAGGCCAGACGCAAGCGTCAGCAGCGGGACTTCGCGGTGCTGACCAGTGGCGCCTTGGTGATTACCGCCTTGCTGATGGTCATGGTGCATGCCAACATCGCCCACCGCATCGAATATCAGCAGCAGCGGAACCAGTTTCTAACGAGCGAGATCGCGGTACTCGACCAGAAGATCAAGGAAATTCAGGAGCTGGAAAAACAGAAAAAGAGCCTGATCGCCCGCATGGGCGTGATCCAGAAGCTGCAGACCAGCAGGCCCGAGGCGGTCCATCTCTTTGATGAGTTGGCGCGCACCATACCGGAGGGTGTGCAACTGATGGACCTGACCCAGACGGACCGCACCCTCACGCTCAACGGCATTGCCCAGTCTAATGCCAGGGTATCGGTGTACATGCGTAACTTGGAACTCTCGCCCTGGTTGCAGGAGCCCTCCCTGCTGGTCATCGAATCGAGGCCGGATGGCAAGGAGAAAAAGGACCGGCAGATGAGTCGGTTTTCACTAAAGGTCACGCAAAGCGATGATTCCCCGAAAGATGCCGCCAAATCCAGACCATGAACCTGTCTGAAATTAGTTGGGATCTTGAGTATTCGGGCGCCTGGCCGGCTCCTGTCAAAGCCGCTGTCGTGGCGATGTTGTGCGCAATATTGGTGGGTGTGTGGTACTACCTGGATACTGGAGCACAACTTGAGCAACTGGCGGTTGAGGAAAGCAAGGAGGGTGAACTCCGGACCGTTTTCGAGCAAAAGCAGAGAAAAGCCGGCAATCTTGCGGAGTACAAGGCGCAGTTGCAGGAAATCGAAAAAACCTTCGGTGATCTCTTGCGGCAACTGCCCAACAAGACCCAGGTGCCGGAGCTGCTGGTTGATGTGTCCCAGACTGGGTTGGCCAGCGGTCTTGAGTTCGAACTTTTCAGGCCCGGTGCCGAAGTCGTTAAGGAGTTTTATGCCGAATTGCCGATTGAGGTTCGGGTGTTGGGCACTTTTACCGATTTCGGCTCATTCGTGAGCGGTCTTTCTTCCTTGCCGCGTATTGTCACCGTCCACAGCATTAAAATCACACCGAATGGGGCTCGGGATGCGAGTGGCCCCAAGAACGATAAATTCCCACTTAGCATGAATGCCCTGGTGCGAACCTACCGCTATCTCGACGAAGGGGAAGGCATGGGGAAACCAGTGGCGAAAGCCAAATAGGCTTTGCATGGCGCTGGATTGACGTATGTTCCGGAAAGGCCAGGTTAGATTATTTTTTTCTCCACGCGGAATGCTGGTGTCTTGTCTCCTGGCAGGTCTGACCGCGTGCTCCGGGGATGACATGAGCGATCTCAAGGACTATGTCAGGGATGTGAAAGCCCGCCGCAAGGGAGCCATTGAACCCCTGCCAGAGGTCCGGGTGGTGGAACCTTTTCTGTTTCGGGCCAATCAGGCGCGCGACCCTTTCGAACCCGACGCGGTGCTGCAGGAGCCCACAGTGGCGCAGGCGGAATCCGGCGTACGGCCGGATACGCGGCGCCCTCGGGAAGTATTGGAAAGCTTTGAACTGGACACCCTTCGGATGGTGGGAACGGTGCGGCAGGAGGGCATGGTGTGGGCGCTGCTCAATGCGAAGGATGGCACCATTCACCGCGTCAGAATCGGCAATTACCTGGGCAGAAACTTCGGCAAAATCGTGAAAATCCTCGATAAACAGATTGAATTGGTGGAGATTTACGCCGACAGTAGCGGTGTCTGGCGCGAACGCAAGGCGGCTTTGAGCATGACGGATACGGCGGAGAAAGAGCAATGATTGCCGGCTATTTTGAGATTCCAGGCACCAAGGGGGCTGTGGGACGTCTGTTCATGCTCTCCGGGTTGTTGTTCATGAGTTCCCTGACACATGCTGGTTATCGCCTGCAAGCTATTGACTACTCGCAGTTGGCGGGCGATCGGCTGGAATTCGTACTGCGGCTTGACGGGCCTGTGCCAACCCCCCGCGATTTTCAGACCGAAAACCCGGATCGCATCGTGCTGGATTTTCAAGGGGTGAGCAATGCGCTGGAAAAGAAAACCTTGCCGGTACAGCGCGCTGGCGTAAAAAGCTTACAGGTGCTGGAAGCGGGCGGACGAACACGGGTCGTATTCAATCTCGACGGCAGGCAGGCTTACTCGATCAGAACCGAAGGCAACCGGGTGTTAATGACGCTGCGGGGGCAACCCGGAATGCGGCCCGTCAGCCCGCCGCCGCAGAGGACCGCCTACATCCCGCCCGCTCGGGCTCCCTTGCCCAGCTATGCGATGACCCGGGAACTGGGTAACGTCGATTTCCGGCGGGGTGAAAGTGGCGAAGGCCGCTTACTGATCACCCTCGGTGATCCCAAGGCCATGGCCGACATTCGCCGCGAGGGGCGGAAGGTGATTGTTCGACTGCCGAATGCCGTGCTGCCGGAGCGACTTTCCCGGCGGCTCGATGTCATCGATTTTGCCACCCCCGTGCACTATATCGAGGCGATGTCCGAACCCGGCGGAGCCAAAATCATCGTGACGCCGGTATCCGAGCGGTATGAGTTTTCCTCCTACCAGTCAGGCGGTTTACTGGCGGTCGAATTTCGTGCCCCATCTGAACGCCAGCGCGAGATGGCTGACCGCAACAAACCTATCATCTACTCTGGGAACAAGCTCACGCTGAATTTCCAGGATATCCCGGTCCGCTCGGTCCTGCAGATATTGGCGGACTTCACCAATATCAATATCGTGGCCAGCGACACGGTCGACGGTAATGTCACCCTCCGGCTCCAGGAGGTACCCTGGGATCAGGCACTCGATCTGGTCCTCAAATCCAAGGGTCTGGGTAAGCGAAAGGAAGGCAATATCATTCGGGTGGCGCCGCTGGCCGAATTTAACAAGCAGGAGCAGGAAGATCTGGAAGCCCACCAGATGGTTGAGGAACTGGAACCTTTGCGGACCGAGGTGATTCAGGTCAATTACACCACGGCGGAGGAACTCAAAAAGATATTGGTGGGTACCAGCGAAAAGACCGATAGGGCAACGACTGAAATCAATCCGATCCTGGGGCAGCGCACCACATCAAGGACCACTGCCGTGGAGTTGGGTCAGAACCTGCTGTCCCCCCGGGGGAATGTAACGACCGACCCGCGTACCAATCAGCTCATCATCAGTGAAACGAGCAGAAATTTGGAGCGCATTCGCGAATTGATACTCCAGCTTGACAAGCCGGTCAGGCAAGTGTTGATTGAATCGCGGATCGTGATTGCAACCAATGACTTTACCCGCGAGTTGGGGGCCCGCCTCAATCTTAACCGGTTTACTGTTGATGGACATACGGTAACTGCCAGTCCAAAAGATAAATACACCCCTAACGACGTTAATGGTAATGCGCTGGTGGATTTGGCTGCCACGGCGGCCGCCGCGAGTGGTGGCTATTTTGGAGTAACCTTTCTGAAGGTGGGTGAGTATATTCTGGATCTCGAGCTATCTGCAGCTCAAGTGGATAATCGTACGGAAATTATCTCCACTCCCAAGCTCGTGACGACGGATGGAACTGAGGCCTTCATTCTTCAGGGGCAAATGCTCCCTTACTCTCAGACTCCTCCGGGTTCTGTGGCAGCCAATACCCAATTCAAGGAAGCCGTCCTGGAATTGAAAGTCACACCACATATTACCGCTGATGAAAACATTCTGATGAATCTTTCAGTGAAGAAGGACGCGCCTGGGGCGCCGACCACGTCCGGTCTTGCCATCGACAAACGCGAGATTTTTACCACGGCGCAGGTTTCCAATGGCGAAACCATGGTCCTCGGTGGCGTTTTTGAAGGGGATCAACAGAATAAATCCGACAAAGTCCCTTTTCTGGGTGATTTGCCGGGCATCGGATTCATGTTTCGACGCGATCTGGTGAAGGATAATAAAAAGGAGTTACTCATTTTTATTACCCCAAAAATCATTGGTTCGGCTCTGGTGCAGCGCTGACGCTAGGGAACTTGCCGGCATGGATTTTTCATGGCGCACCTTACTGGCTGTCGCCGCTGCAAGCAATTGATCCAAAGGATATGGGAAAGACTGGGTTATTAATTGTCCTATTTGTGTTCGGGTAAAGACTAAAGGCCACGAGGGTTTCTCCTCACGGCCTTTGTCTCCAGAGCGATTGTGGCGGGTTCTCAGTGATTGCTGGGTAGGAAAATCACGTAGATTGTTGGTTTGGCTCAATCGACGGGATGCGTCTCCGCTATCTCCCGTGTTTCGACGGTGGCCGGTTGTACTTCTGCCGGTTGCTCGGGTGGCGTTCCGACGGAAGTTTCCGCTTTTTTGGCTGCCCTGACACGCTTTTCCCAATGGGATAACGGTTCCTCCGCCTCCGTCCCGGTGCCGGGTCTGATCGGAATACGCCGATCCCGGCGGCCGCGCGTCCGGCGGCGGGCCGGGCGCTGTTCGATCGCGGCTGAATCCTCTCCCTCGGGTTCCATGCCGGTATCCAGGCTGATGGTGGATTCCGTCTCGGGCTGATCGTTGTGTGCTGCGGGGGTGTAGGGTGAAGCGTTGTCCACGTCTTCAGCCAATGCTGGAGATGCGGCGCCAATCCCCTCCACGTCGCTCAATACGGGTTCCCGGTGGCGCGGCGGCCGTGGTGGGCGCGGGTTCTGCTGGAGTGGTACTTCACCCACCCGCGTGTCGTCCTTAACAGATGCCACGGAATCGGGCGACTGAACGATCACGGCTTCTTCCTGGCTCTCCGCCGTTTCCTGAGGAAAATCCTCTCCTGAAGCCTCCTGTTCGGCTGTGCGGGCATAGCTCCCATCATTGCGACGGCCGCGCCGGCGACGGCTCCCTCGTCGGCCGCCCTCGGCGATGCGGCGCTCGCTGTCGGGGAGTTCCGCCGTGGTGTCTCTTTCGGTATCGACGATCAGCGGCGCCGGAATGAATGTTTCGGTTTCCACCGGCACCGGTCTGGCTGGCCGATTGTCGCCCCTCCGCGGTCCTCGCGGCTCCCGCTCCTGCCGGCGCTGAGTGGGGCGCTGCACCGTCGTCACCGGCGCGGGCCGCTGCTGCGCAGTCACCGGCTTTTCACTCGCCGCAGTCTCGCCCTGGGTAGCCGTAGCTGCATCCTCCTCGGTCTTGACACCGGTCAGGAGGGTCAGGAAGCGCTTGATGAGCCCTCCGCCACCCACACTTCTGCCGGGGGGGGATTCTGCTGGGACGACCCGAGGGGCGGGCTGATCCGGCAGGAATTCCTTCACGGCGGGCTCGGCCGGGCCGCTCGAGGCCACACGGGTGTAGCGCTCGGTGTCGCTTTGTTCCGTTCTGACAATCTGGTAGCTGGGGGTGACCTCTTCCTCGTCCCCGCTTTCCGCCGTGCGCACCCGCTGGATTTCATAAAACGGCGTCTCCAGGTGCTTGCTGGGGATGATCAGTACCGCGACGTTATGGCGTTTCTCGATATCGTTGACCGTGGGCCGCTTCTCGTTAAGGAGATAGGTTGCTGAGTCGACCGGCAGGTAAGCGATGACCTTGCCCGTGTTTTTCTTGATGCATTCTTCCTCGATGATGCGCAGCACCGAGAGGGCCAGCGACTCGACGCTGCGGATACTGCCCTGGCCGCTACAGCGCGGGCAGGTGAGCAGGCTGGACTCGCCCAGCGAAGGCCGCAGGCGCTGGCGCGACATCTCCAGCAGACCGAAGCGTGAGATGCGGCCCAGTTGGATGCGAGCCCGGTCCATTTTCACGGCATCCCGCAGGCGGTTTTCCACCGCGCGCTGGTTGCGTGACGCCATCATGTCGATGAAGTCGATCACGAAGAGCCCGCCCAAATCACGGAGCCGCAATTGGCGGGCAATCTCATCCGCCGCTTCGAGGTTGGTATTGAGCGCGGTTTCTTCGATATCGCCGCCCTTGGTGGCTCGCGCCGAGTTGATGTCGATGGCCGTCAGGGCTTCGGAAGGATCGATGACGATCGCGCCGCCGGAGGGCAAGGGAACCTCCCGGCAATAGGCCAGTTCGATCTGGCTCTCAATCTGGTAGCGGTTGAAGAGCGGGACATTGTCCTGATACTGGCGCGCCTTGTTGATGAACTGCGGCATGACCTGCTGCAGAAAGCTCCGGACCAGCTTGAAGGTGCCCGGATGGTCGATGAGGATTTCATCGATGTCGCCGCGCAGGTGGTCGCGCAGCGCGCGGATGATGACATTGCTTTCCTGAAAAACCAGCAGCGGCGCGGCTTTTTCGTGCGCCGAGCGTTCGATGGCGTCCCAGAGTTGCAGCAGATAATTGAGGTCCCACTGCAGTTCCTCGACGGATTTGCCGCCACCCGCCGTGCGGATGATCAGTCCCATGCCTTCCGGGACTTGCAAGGCGGCCATGACTTCGCGCATGTCGGTGCGGGTATCGCCCTCGATGCGGCGAGAAATGCCGCCCGCGCGGGGATTGTTGGGCATCAGTACCAGATAGCTGCCCGCGAGGCTGATGTAGGTGGTGAGCGCCGCGCCCTTGGTGCCGCGCTCTTCCTTCTCCACCTGAATCAGCAGTTCCTGCCCTTCGCGAAGGTATTCCTTCACGTCGCGCCGGCTGACGTCCTGGTCGGGTGGCAGCCCGAGGTAGGCGGGGACGATTTCCTTGAACGGCAGGAAGCCGTGGCGATCGGAGCCGAAATTGACGAAGGCGGCTTCCAGGCTCGGCTCAACCCGGCTGATGACCCCTTTATAGATGTTGGCTTTTTTCTGTTCCCTGGAAGGGACCTCGATGTCAAAGTCGTAAAGTTTCTGGCCGTCCACCAGCGCGACTCGGAGTTCCTCCGGCTGCGTGGCATTGATTAACATTCTTTTCATGCACTAGTCCTTTAGCGTCCCGAGGCAACCGATCCAGCGGTCGCGAGCAGCCTGGTGATGTTCAGTTCATACCTGATCCTGTCCTGGTCAGCGCGCTGCATGCAGCCTCAAAAATCCGGGTAGCGTCACCCGTAAGCGGGTGGATACACGAGTTACCACTCGGGTCGCATGTGAGTCGCTCGTCATGGGTCGAGCGGTTAAAACCCTTGATTGTGTTTACGATTCGCTCTTGCGGTTCGGGACGGGGTTAGCCGCGTCGGGTCAGAACAGCAGGGGCTGAGCGGGATTCAAACAGGTACGCAAAACTAAAACAGAACCCGTGCGCAAGGGGGCCGGTGTCCTGTTATTTTGCGGTCCTTATCGGAATTCGTGGGCGCGGATTATCACGGCCTGGCTGCAATCTGCTCCATCCCGCTAACGGAGTTTTCGCAATTTTTCTGTCTCTTCTTGCCCGGCCGTTGTCGTGTGAGGGTGCCGACGTCATAACCCACCGTACGCAACTATATCAATGGTAATGGGAATCATCAATTTAATCGGTGAAACTGCTATGATGCCTTGATGAATTCCAGCCCAGTCAGCGCCGCGGTGCAGTGGATAGCAGTGGATGCCGAGCATGCGGGCCAACGTATCGACAACTTCCTTATAACCCGACTCAAGGGTGTCCCCAAAAGCCACGTCTACCGTATTTTGCGAACGGGCGAGGTGCGCCGCAATGGCGGCCGGGTGAAGGCACAGGAGCGTCTGGAGGCGGGTGATGTGGTGCGCTTGCCGCCGGTCAGGGTGGCCGAGCGTGACACCACGGAGCTGCCTCTCAAACTGCTCAGATCGCGGATCGAGCCGCGCATTCTCTACGAGGATGATGATCTGCTGGTGCTCAACAAACCCTCGGGCATGGCGGTACATGGCGGCAGCGGCCTCAGTTACGGGGTCATCGAGGCGCTGCGCGAACTGCGTCCCCACTCACGCGCGCTGGAACTGGTCCATCGGCTCGATCGGGACACGTCCGGCTGTCTTTTGATCGCCAAGAAGCGCAGCGCCCT
>JAJRDJ010000230.1 GCA_028678445.1 Methylococcaceae bacterium | reverse complement strand
TTCCTCGGCGAAATCGGGCTGGTCGGTAAAGCGCCGGGCCGATACAATCTCTACCTTGGTGCCGCCTATGATGGCAGTCGCCTCAATCGTTTGTACAAGGAGTCGGTCACCGAGGACGACATCATCACCGAACTCCCCCCCATTTTCCGAAGCTATGCTCAAGAGCGCAGCCTATGCGAAACCTTTGGCGATTTTGTGATTCGCAGGGGTTATGTGGCGGCCGTGTACGAAGGTAAAGACTTTCATCATCCGCCGGCATAGAGCAGGCTACGCAAAGGATCAACCACCCGCCCTGCTCACTCTGGCATTCACCGTACTTCATCTCGACCTAATGCATTCACTTAAAACGCCCCATAATCCCGGGCACACCCCCAGCCTGCACAGGCATGTGCTGACCCATCTCAAACAACTGGAAGCTGAGAGCATCCATATCATTCGGGAGGTGGCGGCGGAGTTTGACCGGCCGGTGATGCTGTATTCGATCGGCAAGGATTCGGCGGTGATGCTGCATCTGGCCATGAAGGCGTTTTTCCCCGGCAAGCCGCCCTTCCCTTTGCTGCACGTCGACACCACCTGGAAATTCCGGGAGATGATTCTCTTCCGTGACCGTCTGGCCCACGATCTCGGGCTGGATCTCATCGTCCACATCAATCAGGAAGGCGTGGAAGCGGGTATTGGTCCGTTTACCCATGGCAGCGAAAAGCACACGGACATCATGAAGACCGTGGCGCTGAAACAGGCGCTAAACCATTACCAGTTTGACGCCGCGTTCGGCGGCGCGCGCCGCGATGAGGAAAAGTCCCGGGCCAAGGAGCGGGTCTATTCGTTCCGCGACAAGCACCATCGCTGGGACCCCAAGAACCAGCGCCCGGAGCTTTGGAATGTCTTCAACGGCAAGGTCAACAAGGGCGAAAGTATCCGGGTCTTCCCGCTGTCCAACTGGACCGAGCTGGATATCTGGCAGTACATCTACCTGGAGGACATTCCCATCGTGCCGCTTTACTATGCCGCAGAGCGGCCCGTCGTCGAGCGCGACGGTATATTGATCATGGTCGATGACGAACGCATGCCTCTGGAACCCGGCGAAGTGCCGCAGCTAAAAAAAGTCCGCTTCCGCACCCTGGGTTGCTACCCCCTGACCGGGGCAGTGGAGTCGACAGCCACCACGCTGCCCGACATCATTCAGGAAATGCTGCTGACCACTACGTCAGAGCGCCAGGGCCGCTTGATTGACCATGATCAGGCCGGCTCGATGGAAAAGAAAAAGAAAGAGGGATATTTCTGATGTCACACCAATCCGATCTCATTGCCAGTGACATTCACGAATACTTGGCCCAACACGAGCGCAAGGAGTTATTGCGCTTTCTGACCTGTGGCAATGTCGATGACGGCAAGAGTACGCTGATTGGCCGGCTGCTGCATGATTCGAAAATGATCTACGAGGATCAGATCGCCGCGATCCGGAAGGACAGCGCCAAGTTCGGCACCACCGGGGATGACTTTGATCCCGCGCTCCTGATGGACGGCCTCGAGGCCGAGCGCGAACAGGGCATCACCATCGACGTGGCATACCGGTATTTTTCGACAACCCGCCGCAAGTTCATCATCGCCGACACGCCGGGCCATGAGCAGTACACCCGCAACATGGCCACCGGCGCGTCGACATGTGACCTCGCTATCATCCTGATCGACGCGCGCCACGGCGTGCAAAGCCAGACCCGACGGCACAGCTATATCGTGTCCTTGCTCGGCATCCGTCATGTGATCGTCGCGGTAAACAAGATGGATCTCGTGGAATTCAGCGAGCAGGTCTTTAAGAAGATTCGCTCGGACTATCTGGCGTTTGCCGAGAAACTGGATCTGCACGATATTCGCTTTCTGCCCCTATCGGCCCTGAAAGGCGACAACGTGGTGAACCCGAGCGCGCACATGCACTGGTTTGACGGCCTGCCGTTGATGGAGTTGCTGGACACCATCGAGATAGCCGATGACCAGAACTTCGAGAATCCGCGCTTTCCGGTGCAATACGTCAACCGGCCGAACCTTGATTTCAGGGGCTACAGCGGCACGGTGGCCGCGGGTGTTTTCCGCAAGGGCGATCCCATCATGGCCCTGCCCTCGCGCAAGACCAGCCGCATCGCTTCGATCGTTACCTATGACGGCGAACTGGAAGAAGCCTTTCCGCCGCAGGCAGTGACCATCACCCTGGAAGACGAGATCGATATCAGCCGCGGTGATATTCTGGTGCGGCCGGATGATCAGCCCCGGCTGGAGTCGCGATTTCTCGCGCATATCGTCTGGATGACCGAGGCGGCACTGGTGCCGGGCCGGCAATACCTTTTCAAGCAGAATACCCGCACGGTATCGGGTTCCGTGCCACATATCCGTTACCGGATCGCGGTGAATACCCAGGCCCATCACCCGGCCACCCAATTGCACCTGAACGAGATTGGCCTGTGCGAGGTGGCTCTCAGCGCGCCCATTGCGTTTGATCCCTATACGGTCTGCAAGGGCACTGGCTCCTTCATCATCATCGATCGGCTTTCCAATGTGACCATCGGCGCCGGCATGATTCTTGGTCCTGCCGAGCAGGCAACGCCCAAGGGTCGGGTCACGGCGGAGGAACGGGCGATAAGGCTGGGCCAGCGACCCATGACCCTATGGCTTACCGGCCCCAACCGGAGCACGGCCATCCATGAACTGGAACGCGAACTCTTCGATCAAGGCTTTTTCTGCGCCGTGATTGACGCGGAGTTGCTGGGTGAGCACACGGCGCTGGCGGCGAAATGCCTTCAGGACGCCGGGCTGGTATCGCTCGTCTCCGCTCCGGTGGAAATAGCAGGCATTGCGGGAGACAACGACGTCATTCTGGCCGATGACGCCCTTGACTACAGCGCCATCACCGCGCTGATCCAT
>JAJRDJ010000229.1 GCA_028678445.1 Methylococcaceae bacterium | reverse complement strand
TTTTTTTCAGCCGCAAGAAGTTCGACCTGATGTGTATCGAATCGATGGTGTCTGGCTGGTCACGAGAGCTTGTAGCGGCAAGGTCCCTGATTCAGGGCCGGGATCTTTTGACATTGGGGGACAATTCGTAGGGCTTGCGCTGGTGGCAGTGCTGTCATCGGATTAGAATTCGCCCTTTCCATCAGGCAATGACGCGGAGGCCGCATGAACCGATCGAGACTCAAAAGGACCGCCCCGGCGGATGCCGACGTGGCGGCAAGCGTCTCAATGGAGAATTTGCCGGAGGACGAATTCTCCCCCCCAGCGCTTTATCCGAATCCCGAGGCTGCGGCGGAGATCGAGGCGATCAGCCACGAGCCCACCGCGATGATGGTCGCCACGGCGCCAAAGGGTTTGGCAGAGGATAGCGAGGAGGCACCGCTACCGGAGGGCTATCCCTACCCAGGGCGCATGCGCCGGCGAGAGTACGAGCGCAACAAACAGGAGCTGCAGATCGAGCTACTGAAGATGCAAAGCTGGGTCAAGGACACCGGTCAGCGAGTGATCGTCCTGTTTGAGGGGCGCGATGCGGCCGGCAAGGGGGGCACCATCAAGCGTTTCATGGAACATCTCAACCCGCGAGGTGCCCGCGTGGTGGCGCTGGAAAAGCCGACCGAGGAGGAGCGCGGACAGTGGTATTTCCAGCGCTATGTCGAACATTTTCCGACGGCGGGAGAGATCGTCTTCTTTGACCGCTCCTGGTACAACCGCGCCGGCGTCGAGCGGGTCATGGGCTTTTGCAAGCCGCTGGAGTATCTGGAGTTTCTGCGTCAGGCGCCATCCCTCGAAAGAATGCTGGTCAACAGCGGCATCCGGCTGTTCAAGTACTGGTTCTCGGTGAGCCGCGATGAGCAGCTGCGCCGCTTCGTCGCCCGTCGCGACGACCCGCTGAAGCACTGGAAGCTGAGCCCCATCGACATCAAGTCATTGGATCGCTGGGAAGACTACACGGAGGCCAAGAAAGCGATGTTCTTCCATACCGATACCGCCGACGCGCCCTGGACCGTCATTAAGTCGGATGACAAGAAGCGGGCGCGCATCAACTGCATGCGCCACTTCCTGCATGTACTGCCCTATCCGGACAAGAATCCCAAAGTGGCCAGCGAGCCGGACGGGGCCCTGGTGGGCTCCGCCTCACGCGTCATTGAGATGGACGAGCGGCTCAACGACAAGTTCTGATGAAGTGTTGCGCCGGTAGAAAGGGCGGAAGCCGTAGCGAGTTACCGCCAGGCGCTGATGAGCCAGGCACCCGTCAGGAGCAGGGTGCCCAGCACGGCGGAAATCGCGCCCAAAATGGCAGCGCTGCCCGAAGCCAGCAGCACCGCACCGCTGATCAGCAGGGAACCTCCCGTCACGCTCAGCAACGTGCCCCGTTGATGACGTTGCAAATCCCTGTGCAGCGCCGCCAGCTCCCGGGAATGAAAATTCACGTTCAGCTTGCCGTTGGCGGCATCGCTCAGGGCCCGATGTGCCAGCATGGGCATGTCGGGCCAATGCTGCGCCCATTGCGGTAACTGGGTGCGCAGTTTGTTCAGGCTGGAAACCGGCCCCAGTTCATCCTTGAACCAGCGCTCCAGGAATGGCTTGGCGGTCTGCCAGAGATCGAGGTCCGGGTACAGGTCCCGTCCCAGTCCTTCGATATTGAGCAGCGTTTTTTGCAGCAGCACCAGTTGCGGCTGCACTTCCATGTCAAAGCGGCGGGCGACCTGGAATAGCCGCAATAGCAGATGGCCGTAGGAAATTTCCTTGAGCGGCTTGTTGAAGATCGGTTCGCACACGGCGCGAATAGCCGCCTCGAACTCCACCACGCGGGTATCTTTGGGAATCCAGCCGGATTCGATATGCATCTCCGCCACCCGGCGGTAGTCCCGGTTGAAGAAGGCCCGGAAATTCTCCGCGATGTAATGCTTGTCTTCCTGGGAGATGCTGCCGACGATGCCGAAATCCACGGCAATATAGCGGGCATCCCGGGTGGCGAAAATATTCCCCGGATGCATGTCGGCATGGAACAGGCTGTCGCGCAGCACTTGGGTGAAAAAGATTTCCACGCCACGCTCGGCGAGAATCTTGAGATCGACGCCCTCGCGCTTGAGCTGTTCGACATCGCCGATCGGGATGCCGGAAATTCGCTCCATCACCATCACCTCCGTGCGGGTGTAGTCGAAGTACACCTTGGGGATGTAGAGCATCTCGGAACCCTCGAACCGCCGGCGGATTTCCGCGGCATTGGCGGCTTCCCGCACCAGATCCAGCTCGTCCAGGATGGTTTTTTCGAACTCGGCCACTACCTCGACGGGCCGCAAGCGTTTGGCGCCGCGCCAGAAGCGGTCCGCCAGTCGGGCCAACTCGAAGAGCAGGCCAAGATCGGTCTGGATGCGCGCCTCGACCCCCGGACGCAGCACCTTGACCACCACGGCCTCGCCGCTATGCAGCGTGGCCGTGTGGACTTGCGCCACGGAGGCCGAGGCCAGCGGAGTTTCGTCAAATTCGGCAAACAGTTCCGCCACGGGTTTACCCAGCGCGTGTTCGACTACCGCTCTCGCCTCGTTGCCCGGAAACGGTGGGACGCGGTCCTGCAGCTTGACGAGTTCCTCGGCGATATCGTCCGGCAAGAGGTCACGCCGCGTCGAGAGCGTCTGTCCAAACTTGACGAAGATCGGACCCAAATCTTCCAGCGCGCCGCGGATGCGGACGCCACGGGGAAGCTCCTGAGGAATGGGATTGCTACCGCCTCCGCCGAGTCTCAGCAATAGCCGTAACGGGCCGGATAGCTGGTCGATATCAATCAGTTCATTCAGGCCATGACGCAGAAGGATGAGCTGGATGTGGCGCAGCCGGCGGAGGGTAGCGGGGCGAATCACGGGGAATTAGCGGTTGGCGGCGTCAGTTGGGGGCGCTGAACGGCGGCTTGAAGCCGGTCGATCCGCGCAAGCAGCCGGTCCGCGTCAGCCCGCAGCGTGTCCACCTCGGCATGGAAAGCATCGGTTTCCGAGCTGTCCGGCAGCCATCGCGCCTCTTCACGCAGGTATTCCGCGATATCGGCTTGCGCGGCATCCAGGGTGTCGCGGGTCCAGGCCCGCCCGGCCCGAGCCACAGCGAGAATCGATCCCGTCAGCCGGTAGCCCAGATAGCGTGACAGAAAGCGCTGCCAGTCAATCTTCAGTGCCTGGCTGAGGGTCTGGAATTGCTGAGCCGTTTCGGCATTGCCGATGACTTCAAGGTCTGACTTCTTGAGACTCTCATGAGCGATGCCAAAGCCGGCCCTGGCGAACGCGGCCAGATTACCGGCGATCGTCACATCAGGCTCACCGCTGATTTCGGTG
>JAJRDJ010000228.1 GCA_028678445.1 Methylococcaceae bacterium | reverse complement strand
GAGCGGCCAGGCCACCTTCACCACCAGCAGCCTGAGCGCCGGTCCTCATAGCCGCAGCGCCAAGTAGGCAGGGGATGCCAATCATGCGGGCAGCGCCAGCAGTCCGCTGGCCTGACCGTGGCCAAAGCCAATCAGGCTGCGCTGACGACCGTCAGCGCTACCCCGCTCAGCCTGGCCGGCGGCGGCAGCGGTACGCTCAGCACCACGGGTGGCTCGACTGGCGGCGCGGGCTCGTGTTCGGTCACCGCCACCATGGCCGGGAATGGCAATTACGACCCGCTCACCTCGGCGGCCCTGACGATCAGCGTGACAGCGGCGCCTCTTCCTTTCCCCCGGCTCATCAACCTTTCTACCCGGGATGAAGTCGGCGTTGGCGACAATGTCCTGATCGGTGGCTTTGCAATCGGCGGCACCGCGCCTAAGAAAGTCCTCATCCGGGCACTCGGCCCGACCCTCAGTGATGCCGGGGTGACCGGCGTGTTGGCCAACCCTTCCATCCGCCTGACTCGAGTGGATGGCACCCCAGTGGCGGAAAACGACGACTGGCAAGCCAATGGCAATACCAGTGAGATAACCGCACTGGGCCGCGCTGCTGATCACCCTGCCGCCGGGACCGTATACGCCGATTGTCTCGGGCGTCGGTGGCGCGACGGGAGTGGGACTGGTGGAGCTTTACGAGATTCTGGAATAAGGCATCTCGCCGATAACCAGCATCCTGTTTTAGCTTCAGTCTTGCGAGGGCCAGCATTCGAGTGCCGGCCCTCGCATTCCTTCCAAACCTTATTGACCCGCCCCATAAACCCGCGTCTTCCGCGCGGGGCGAGCCTGCCGAAACCCGCCCTTCGACGGGCTCAGGGCAACGGTAATCGAAGGCCGGGTTAATGCTTTATTCTGGCGCGGGAGGCCGGGCCTTGGGCGCTGTTCAGATAGAGCGTCACGTGCACGGCATCAAACCAAATGCATCTTGTCCAAAAGCTTGCTGAAGCGCTCGTAGCGTGCGGGGCTGATGCGTCCTTCGTCCACCGCGGCACGGATGGCGCAGCCCTTGTCCTGAAGATGGCGACAATCGTTGAACTGGCAGTGCGCAAGTAATTCACGAAATTCTCGGTAGCCCGAAGCCACATCGGCGGCGCTCATCTGGGCCAGACCAAATACGGCAACCCCGGGACTATCGATCAGGTCGCCGCCTTCCGGCAGATGGTAGAGCATCGCGGCCGTGGTGGTGTGGCGGCCAAGGCCGGCTTTCTCCGAAAGCTCACGGGTGCGCAGGTTCTTGCCGGGCAGGAGGGCGTTGGTCAGCGAGGATTTGCCCACGCCGGACTGCCCCGCCAGCAGACTGCAGTTCTGATTCAGCGTATCCCTTAGTGCGGTCAGCCCTTCGCCCGTTCTGGCGCTCACCGTGTGACAGGGATAACCGATATCCCCGTAGGTCTTAAGCGTGGCCTCAATGTCCTCGCGCTGGCTGACACGGTCAATCTTGTTGATGACGATACAGACCTTGAGTGAGCGGTGTTCGCTAGCGGCGGCGTACTGATCCACCAGCAGCCAGTCGGGCATGGGCTCGGGCGCCACCACGATGATGATCTGGTCCAGATTAGCCGCCACCGCCCGGATGCGGCCGCCATGGGCCGGCCGGGTGAGCACACTGCGTCTGGGCAGGATTTTCTCCACCCGTCCCTGACCGTCATCGACGGGCTCCCACAACACCCGGTCGCCCACCGTGACGCTCCCCAGCTGGCGGCGGGTATGGCAGAGCACAATGCTACCGTCCGGACCCTCGACGGCCAGCCCCTGCCCCAGATGACTGAGGACCAAACCCTCCAGGAACGGGGCCGCTGCGTTCCGGCCGTCATCCCCGGGTGGGGTGGTGATCATGGTTTAGGCACTAGCCTTGCTGTCGAGATGGGCGATGCGGATCGCGGCGGGCGGATGACTGTAATGAAACGTGGCATACAGCGGGTCCGGAGTCAGGGTGCTGGCATTTTCCCGGTAGAGTTTGACCAGTGCGCTGATCAGGTCACGCGAGCGGGTGTGGCTGGCGGCAAAATCATCGGCCTCGAACTCATAGCGCCGCTGGAAATACGCTATCACCGGCTTCAGGAATACCGTGAAGACGGGTGCAACCATGATGAACAGCAGCAGGGCGGCGGCGTGATTGGGTTCCTGTACTCCCAGTCCCCGATAGAACCAGTCTTCCTGGCTCACCCAGCCGAGCAGGACAAAGCCCGCGAGGGTAATCGCCGCGCTGGTCATCAGCATTTTGATGACATGCCGGCGTTTGAAATGGCCCAGCTCATGCGCCAGTACGGCTTCCAGTTCATCATGTTCGAGCGAATCGACCAGCGTGTCGAAAAATACGATGCGCTTGCTGTCGCCGATACCGGTGAAATAGGCGTTGCCGTGCCCCGAGCGGCGTGAGCCATCCATGACAAAAATTCCCTTGCTGTGAAATCCGCAGCGCTCCAGTAATGCCTCGATACGTTGGCGCAGGGTGACGTCGGAGAGAGGGGTAAACTTATTGAACAGCGGTGCGATGACGGTCGGGTAGGCCCAACTCATCAGGATCGAGAAACTCATCAGGATGGCCCAGGCCAGCAACCACCAATAGGGTCCGGTCGAATCCATGACCCAGAGAATCAGCGCCAGGAGGGGCGCGCCGATGGCGAGGCTCAGCAGCATTTGCAGCACCAGGTCCTTCGCGAACTGCCCTGGCGTATTGCGATTAAAGCCATGCCGCTCTTCGATGACAAAGGTCTGATACAGGCCGAGCGGCAGTTCGATGAGCTGAATGATCAACAGCAAGGAGAGAATCAGCCCTACGCCCGTCAAGAGGGGGGACAGGCCGAAACCGTTCCAGAAGGACTGGAGCAAGGCAATGCCGCCGCCGAGCGTAAAGACCAGCAACACCAGGATGCCCAAAGTCCGGTCGACATCGCCAAGGCGGCTCTTGTCCACCGTGTAGTCGGCGGCCTTCCGATGTGCTTCCAGGGTGACGGTCTCCTGGAACGCTTCGGGCACCTTTTCACGGTGAGCGAGGACATGGGCCGACTGGCGGCGCGATAACCAGAACTCCACCCCGGAAGATGCCGCTAGGGCCAAGAGAAACACTACAGTAAACTCATTCATCGATACTCTCCTCGGCAATTCATTAAACTTTTTTCGGCGGCGGATTCGCCAACTCCCCTAATCATCACTTACTTGAATATGTCCCAAAATACGCAGAACCTGATCTGGATTGATCTGGAAATGACCGGCCTCGACCCCGCCAGCGACAAAATCATCGAGGTAGCGACCGTCGTTACGGACAAGGACTTGAACGTTCTCGCCGAGGGGCCGGTGCTGGCGATTACCCAAAGCGAGGCGGCGCTCGCCGCCATGGATGAGTGGAATCAGCAACATCATGGCGCGTCTGGTCTGATAGCCCGGGTCCGCGAGAGTTCCGTGAGCGCCGCCGAGGCGGAGCAACTCACTCTCGCTTTTCTGAAGGTTTGGGTGCCCGCCGGCACTTCACCCATGTGCGGCAACAGCATCTGCCAGGACCGCCGATTCATGGCCATTGGCATGCCAGCGCTGGAAGCCTATTTTCACTACCGAAACCTCGATGTCTCCACGCTCAAGGAGCTGGCGGCTCGTTGGGCGCCTGAAATCAAGGACGGTTTCAGGAAAGCCAATCAGCATCGGGCGCTGGCGGACATTCAAGAGTCGATCGCCGAGCTCCGCTATTACCGGCAGCATCTCCTCAGGATTTGAGGGGGAAGCCGTATTCAGAGTCCGGCGATGATTGCGATGAGCAGCAGCACGATGATTACGCCGATGGTCACGAACATCGTAAACCAGTGCCAGCGTCGGGGCGTCGCGGCCAGCGTCTCGCCGCCTTCCACGATAGCGTTACCGCAGCCACTACAGACCACGGCCTTGTCTTTCACTTCTTTTCCGCAATGGCGGCAAAACATGGGGTAACCTCGTGCTTGATGGATG
>JAJRDJ010000227.1 GCA_028678445.1 Methylococcaceae bacterium | reverse complement strand
GGAATGGTTGGCGGCATTCAGCGGCCGGGTCTATGTGCCCTTCGAGCTATATGAACTCGCCAAAGGCGTGACCGCCTTGAAGGTGGCCACGCTGGTCATTATTCTCATCATTGTCGCCTACATGAGTCGCATCCTCTTCGTGGGTTACCGAAAGGCATGATGTCCTGGCGAATATTCAGTGACTTGACCCGTCGTATTTAACGCCGTCAGTTATAACCCGATATCCTGGCATGATCACCCCCCTTCACCCTGAAACGAAACCATGAATCCAGAAGCCCCCCGCCCAGTCATCGTCGTCGATATTCAGATGCCCTTCATCTCCATGGTTATGCTGATGGTGAAGTGGGCGCTGTCGGCCATCCCGGCCCTCATGATCCTGTTTGCCATCTTCACTGTCTTGACCAGTTTCTTGGGTGGCGTGACTACCACCGTGTTTCGTTGGTAGCCCCTTCGTTGTTCGACGTGACGCTTTTTCCGCTCATCTGTTAACTGGCGCTTATCCGATTTTTCGCCGGCAAACCGTATGCTTTGCCCACCCAGAATGAGGGCTTCAAAACGTCGCTATTCAGTCATGAGGTCGGCCAAAAAAACCACCCGCCGCCGACTCGTTTCGAGATGATTTTTTATGGGGGTCAACAACAAGATTCGAACTCTGGGCAGGGGTGCCGTGCTGCCGAAAGTCCTCAGCGGCAAGCGGCCCAACAGGGTTATGGTGCTACACCTGGGGTATAGCCTGTTTGCCCAATGTCATTGCAACTTGCTGCGGACAAACAAGGTCGCGACGGTCAAGGTGACGAGGGCGATGACCGCCATGGGCCAGGCATGGGTAAAGATGTCATGAGGACTGAGCGCCTTCAGAAAGCTGCCCTGCAGGATGATCAAGTAGTGTTTCAGGGGAATGGATTCAGCCAACCATTGCAGCACGATCGGCATGTTTTCCACTGGCGTGGCAAATCCCGATATCAGGACCGCCGGAACCCCCACGGTAAAGGCCCCCAGAATCGCCTGCTGTTGGGTGCTGCAAATCGACGAGATCATCAGCCCAATCCCCATGATCGACAGGATGAACAGCAACAAACAAGCGAGGAGCAGTGCCACTGAACCGCTGAACGGGATGCGAAATCCGAACACGGCGGCGGCGGCCATGACCAGGCCCAACGCCGTGCCGAGCAGCAAGGCTGGAACGATTTTGGCGACGATGATTTCCGCCGGTGTGCAAGGCGATACCAGCAACTGGTCAAAAGTACCCAGCTCGCGTTCCCGGGCAATGGAGAGCGAGGTGATGAGCAAGGTAACAAACATCACCAGGTTGCCGCCCAGGCTGGGGACGATGAACCACTGGTAAATGAGGTTGGAATTGAACCAATGGCGCACCGGTAGGGTTTCGCTGGTAAACCCATTGCGGTAAGTAAGCTCCGCATCAAGCCCGGACAGAATACTGCTCAGGTAACCCAGTAACACCTGCGCGGCATTGGCCCGACGACCATCGAGCAGGACTTGCACCCGGGTGGGGCGATGGGCCGCGATATCCCTGGAAAAGGACTGGGGGATGTTGATGGCCGTAATCACGTCACGCCGATCAATCAAGCGCTTGATGTCGTCCAGGCTGCTCGCCGGGATGAGGCGACGCACAAAGCTTGACGCGCCGATGCGCGCTTCCAATTCATAACCCCACTTACCCGCGTCCTGGTTAAACACCGCCACATCGACGTTTTTTACTTCCAGCGTGGCGGCGAAAGAGAAAACCAGCAACTGCATGAGCGGGGGTCCGATCAGCACGAAGCGGCTTTTGGGGTCGCGGAGCAAGCTCAGCAATTCCTTGCGGATTTGCGCGAGCAGTCGGGGCGGTAGCCAGTTCATGGTTCAAACATCCAGCGTCCTTTGGGTCTTGCCGCGAACCAGTACGAACAGCACCAGGCCAATCAGCAACATCGCACCCATATTGGGCAGCAAGATCGCCCACACATCGCCGGCCAGGAATACGGTCTGCAAGGAGGACACGAAATATTTCGCTGGGATCACATAAGTCACGGCGCGAATGGGCAGCGGCATGGAGTCAATGTCGTAGAGAAATCCGGATAAGAGGAAAGCTGGCAGAAATCCGGAGAACATGGCTACTTGCGCCGCGATGAATTGATTCTTGGCGATGGTTGAAATCAATAACCCCTGACCGAGCGCCGGCACCAGAAAGGCCCCGGACAGCGCGATTAAAGTCAGCCAGGAACCCCGCAGGGGGACCTCGAAAACGCGCACGGCGATTACGGCGGCGACCAGCGTGGCGCCCAGCCCCAAAGTAAAATAAGGCAACAGCTTGCCGAGGATGATTTCGTTAACCGTGGCGGGCGTGGACATGATCGCCTCCATGGTGCCGCGCTCCCACTCCCGGGCGATTACGAGCGCAGTCAGCAGCGTGCCGATGATGGTCATGACCACGGCAATGGCCCCGGGTACCAGGAAGCGGCGGCTTTCAATCTCCGGATTGAAGAAAAACCGGGGCTCGAACGACAGCGCTTGCGGAGTTGACGCATGCCAGGACGCCTGCCACCCGGCAAGCACGCCCTGAGCATAGCTAGCGACAAAACTGGCCGTATTGGGTTGGGTGCCATCGGTGATGATCTGCACCAACGCGGGCGCGGTATGGGCCGCCAGCCGCTGTTCGAAGTCCTGGGCAATGACGACATACCCCCGCAGGTGCCCGGCCACTACCGCACCGGCGACCTCCCGTCGATCCCGGGCCGGCGTCACCACAAAGTAGCGTGTTCCTGAGAAAGCGGCGGCCAGCGACTGGGCTGTAGCGCCGTCGGATTCCAGAACCACCCCGATGGGCACCTTCTTGATATCGAGCGAAACCGCATAGGCAAACAAAAACAACATGACGACTGGCAGCACAAAGGCAATCAACAGCACCGAAGGATCACGGATGATTTGGAGCACTTCCTTGTGCGCCAAGGCCTGAATTCGGCGCAGATCGACACCGGCTCGCACAGCGGTCGGACCCGTCATGCCCTCGCTCGCTCGGTTGCGTCACGGGGCTTGCTGGCCACCGCTTCGATGAGATGAATGAAGGCGTCCTCCATGGAAGGTTGCTCACGGTGGGTCGTCATCGCCCGATGTTTCAGCGCATCGGGTGTATCCAGGGCAATGATTTTGGCCTGATACATCAAGGCCACGCGATCGCAATACTCGGCTTCGTCCATGAAATGCGTCGTCACCAGCACGGTCACGCCTTTCCGCACCAGGCCATTGATGTGGGTCCAGAATTCGCGCCGGGTCAGCGGGTCCACGCCGGAGGTCGGCTCATCCAGAAACAGGACAGGGGGGCGGTGCATGACGGCGCAAGCCAGCGCCAGCCGTTGCTTGTAGCCCAGCGGCAATTGCTCAGGAGATTCCCGGAGATAGCTTGCCAAATGGAAAATCTCGATCATTTCCGCGATGCGGTCCCGCTTGCTTGACCAGCTCAGCCCGTAGACCCCGGCGGAAAAATCCAGATTCTGTTGCACGGACAGGAGTCCATATAATGAAAACTTCTGTGCCATATAGCCCAGTTGGTGCTTGGCTTGGCTGGTCGCGGTCCTGAGATTCAAGCCGGTTACCAGCGCTTCGCCCGAGGTCGGCTTGAGCAGGCCACACAGCATCTTGAAGGTGGTCGACTTGCCCGCGCCATTGGGTCCCAGCAAGCCGAAGATTTCGCCCTGCCGGACGGCGAAACTCAGATGATCCGTCGCCACAAATTGGCCAAAGCGGCGGGTCAGATCGCGGCACTCGACCGCGCGTTCACTCGCGATGCCGACGGGCGCCATGCGCTCGGCCAACGCCGATGTCCCGCTCGGCCCGCCGCCGAGCAAGTCGATAAAGCCATCCTCAAAGCATGGGGGGACCGCGATAAGCTGAGCCCCCGCCGTCTGGGCCAACGCTGTAATCTCGTCGCGGCTGGCGCCTTTGCGAAGCACGACCCGGACTGAATCGCCCTGAATCACCCCATCGCAGACGGAGGACAGGTTTAACGCTTGCGACAATACCCACCGGCGATCCTGACGGGGTTCGCTTAAACAGAGGCTGCGCTGCCCGAGTGCCGAGGTCAATGCCGCAGGCCGGCCATGAAATTCGACCTGT
>JAJRDJ010000226.1 GCA_028678445.1 Methylococcaceae bacterium | reverse complement strand
TGAAAGCCGGATCCTGACCGGTGCGTTGCAGCGGAAGGCTGATTCGGCGGCGGTGTTCAGCCTTGACCTGTTGCGTCGCCATGTGTCTGGCAGGTCCTAGGACTGAACCGCAGCGAGCGGAAGGATTCGCTGGCCGACATCAAATCCAGCCGCGCCGCCGGAACAGGGCCAGCATGCCGGCAGCGATCAAGAGGCACACGCCCCAGAACACGGGATAACTCCATTCCCATTGATTCTCCGGGATCGGCATGTTCATTCCGTAAACGCCGGCCACGAAGGTCAGCGGGATGAAGATGGTGCTGATGATCGTCAGTACCTTCACCACCTCATTCATGTGGTTCGACACCACGGATAAATAGGTTTCGGTCAGCGCCGTCGCGATTTCGTGGTAGGTCTCATTGAGGTCGAGAATCTGCACGCAGTGATCGTAGACGTCGCGGAAATAAGTCAATGTGGTCTCGGACAGACACTCGTGCCGCTCGCGCTGGAGTTGGGCAATCACCTCCCGCATGGGCCAGATGGAGCGCCGCAACAGCAACAGCCCCCGCTTCACGGCATGAGCCTTCTGCAGCATGAACTGCTGCGGTTCGTCGAGCAGTTCCTCCTCGATTTCCTCGATGCAAGCCGAATAATGTTCCAGTACCGGAAAATAGCTGTCGACGATGGCATCGAGCAACGCGTAACAAAGAAAGCTCGCGTCATGGGTCCTGAGGCGAGACCCCGCGTACTCGAGCCGCCGGTAGATCGCTTCGAAAACTCCATTGTGCTGGTCCTGGAACGTCAGCAAAGTATTGCGCCCCAAAAACAGGCTAATCTGATCATTCTGCAAGCGGCCGTCGAGCAAATGCACTGCGCGCGCGACAATGAATAAGCGCCCCGGCGCTTCCTCGGAGGCGGGATATTCCTCGACTTTCGGTCGCTGGCTGCCCAGCAAGGTATCTTCCACCGCCAGCGGATGCAGGTGGTATTTGTCGGCCAGCCGATCCATCACCCCGGCATGAGCGCCCCCCGTGACATTGATCCAGCGCACTTGAGACCACTCGGGCCGATGGGTATCGACCAAGTTTGCTACATCGGCTATGTCCCAAACCTCCTCACGTTCGGGGCAATAATCCACACATTTAATGCTCGGGGGGCCGCCGGCATCCTCGGGCTTTTCATCTGGCAGCGGGGGCAGGCTTGGCCGGGGCAGCTCCAGCGGATGCAGCAACGATTCAGCCCGCGCCTTACTGAACCAGCGCCCGGGCAAGGTGGGTACGCGACGCTGTGATTTTTTTGGCCTGATTTTCATGCGATGGAGTCCTGGGTAAACCTGAACAGAAAGTATGATGTCACTTCCTTGAGCCAACGTCTTTCAGAACCTGGAAATGCAGACCGTGACTGAAACACGGACAAACTTCGATATCGGAAAATGCTTACCGCTTGCACTTTCATCTGTACCGGCAAAGCAGGCCGGATTCCCCCGGAATCGGATGGAACTCACGGCCATAAAAAACCCGCTTAGCGCAAGGCTTCGCGGGTTTCGTGGTTGTTCCGGGTTCACCCTGGAACGCTTGTTGGTGCCGATGGTCGGATTTGAACCGACACGACTTGCGTCACCACCCCCTCAAGATGGCGTGTCTACCAATTTCACCACATCGGCAAGATCAATCGGCGAGGTTCTTATTTGTTACCGCCCGGCTGTGCTGGAGGATTGGTAGCAGGTATATCATCCTTAACTGCCGCGGGAGGTTCGACTGCAATGGGAGGCAAATCACGCTTACCGGGCTCCAGAGTTTCGCTGACATCCATAATATCTTGGGTCTTATTATCCGGTTTGCTCGCCAGATAGGCAAGGGAAAGACTGGTAGCAAAGAAAACCGTGGCGAGGATGGCCGTGGAGCGGGAGAGGAATGACGATGCTCCACGTGCGCCGAATACGGAATTTGATGCGCCGCCAAAACCAGCTCCAGCATCAGCCCCGCGCCCTTGCTGCAGCATGACCAGCCCGACGATCGCCAAGGCGATCAGGACGTGTACGATCATTAATGCCTGATACATGGTATTTCCCTTAAGCCGAGAGACATATGGCCAGGAAGGACTTGGCATCCAGCGACGCGCCGCCAATCAGGCCACCATCAACATCGGGCTGACCGAACAGCGCCACCGCATTATCGGGTTTGACGCTGCCACCGTAGAGTATCTGTAAACCGTCCGCCACTTCGGCATTGAGCGCGGCAATCTTTCCGCGTATGTAACCATGGACTTCCTGCGCCTGCTCGGTGCTCGCGGTACGGCCGGTGCCGATGGCCCAGACGGGCTCATAGGCGATAACGGCTTGCTTGAGGGATTCCACGCCGCTAAGGTCAAGCACTGCTCCCAGTTGCTTGTCGATGACGGCAAACGTGGCATCGGATTCACGCTCTTCCAACGTTTCACCTACGCAAAGAATGGGGGTTAAGCCGTGGCCAATCGCCTTGGCATAACGGGAGGCCACTAGGGCATCGGTTTCACCATAGAGGGCACGGCGCTCGGAATGACCGACAATAGCCAGAGATACGTTGAATTCCCGCAGCATCGGCGCAGAAACTTCTCCGGTGTAGGCGCCTTCGTCCTGATCGGCCACATTCTGGGCACCGAGGCGAACGCTTTTGCCGGCCAGAGACTGCGCTATCTCCGGGATGAACACCGCTGGCGGACAGACTCCCACTTCGACTGGGCTGTTGCCGGGCAAACCGGCCAGGATATCGGCCACTAATTTTTGCGAACTGGCGCGGGTACCATTCATCTTCCAGTTACCGACGACCAACGGACGACGAGCCATAGTGTTCTCCTGCGCAATTATGTAAATCGCGCAATCCTACTGGCTTCCGGTGCGGATTTCAAGCAAACAAACCTGAGCCGCCGTGTTGATCTGGGCTAAACTCCGCACATAGCCCATCCCCTCCGCGTTTCGACTGTCGATATCTTGAGCCAATCTTCGCACCCGCCACTCGCCATCGTGCTCATGGGACCCACTGCGTCCGGCAAGACGAGGCTCGCCATCGACCTGGCCCAAGCATGTAACGGGGAAATCATCAGCGTGGATTCCGCGTTGGTCTATCGCGGTATGGACATCGGTACCGCCAAGCCGATGCTGGCGGAACGTGACGGTGTGCCGCATCACCTCATTGATGTGCTTGACCCATCCGAAGCCTATTCCACGGGACAATTCCACCAGGATGCCCTAGCGCTGATGGAAGCCATCGCCCGCCAGGGACGTGTGCCGATCCTCGCAGGCGGCACCATGCTGTATTTCAATGGGCTGTTTCACGGGCTGGCCAAGCTGCCCCCGGCTAATCCGGTCATTCGCGCCGAGATCGATAACGAGGCCCGCCAGCGCGGCTGGGATCGTCTGCATGCCGATTTGGCCGCCATCGATCCCATAGCGGCGGCGCGCATCCATCCCAATGACCCGCAACGCATCCAGAGGGCATTGGAGGTCTACCGCATCACCGGCATTCCGCTCAGCGCACTACTCGCCGTCGCTCAACCGTCCCTGCGTTACCGGCTCTGTAAGCTGGTGTTGGCCCCGGCCGGTCGGGAGGCACTGCACGCACGGATCCGCACACGCTTTCAGGACATGATCGAGCGCGGATTGATTGACGAGGTGCGAGGTCTGCGTGAGCGGGGCGACCTGCATGCCGGGCTGCCGGCCATACGGGCAGTGGGTTATCGTCAGGTTTGGGCGTATCTTGAGGGGCAGTACGGGAGGGAAGAGTTGGTCGAGCGCGGTGTCATTGCCACCCGCCAGTTCGCCAAACGGCAGTTGACCTGGCTACGCCGCGAAACGGACGCCGCACGCTACGAGACGGAGGATCCCCGCTTGATGGACAAGATCCTGCGCGATTTAAGCAGGCTTATCGAAGGCCCGGCTTAACGTTCACGAGCGGCCTTGAAGGCTCGGCTCCAGGCATCGGTCGCGTAGAGGGCATCCAGGATGGCGTTGGCCGTGACCGTGAAGGGCTCGTTATGGGCTGTTTCCCCGACGGCAACCGCGCGCTCCGCAATGGCAAGCGCCCGGGACTTGACAAGATTTTCCAGTCCCAGCTCCGCAAGGGTCATCGGCAGACCCACGGATTCGCAGAAGCCCATGACTTCCTCGACCAGCACGGAGTCCCGGCCTTCCAGAACCAGTTGCACCAGAGTACCGAACGCCACCTTCTCGCCATGCAGCCGATCGTGAGTTTCCGGCGCGGTGGTCAAACCGTTATGAACAGAGTGCGCGACGGCCAGCCCGCCAGATTCAAAGCCCAGTCCCGAGAGCAGGGTATTGGCTTCGACTATGCGCTCGAATGCCGGGGTGATGGCGCCGGCTTTGGCCGCCGCTACTGCCGAGAAGCCATCCCTGAGCAAGGTGTGATAACAAAGTTCGGCGATCGCGGCGGCCGCGAGGGAGCTCGCTCCACCCACCGCGTTGGGCTTGTGGGCGCGACGGGCGGTCTCCGCCTCGAAGCGAGTCGCCAGCGCATCGCCCATGCCGGATATCAGCAATCTGACCGGTGCCCTGACAATCACACTGGTATCTACCAGTACCAGATCCGGGTTGCGCTTGTAGAAAAGGCATTTCTCGAACCTCCCTTCCGGCGAGTACACGACGGACAAGGCGCTGCAGGGCGCATCGCTGGCGGCGACTGTCGGACAGCAGACGACTGGCTTGTCCTCCTCGGAAGCAACTGCCCGCGCGGTATCCAGCGTCTTGCCGCCACCGACGCCGATAATGACCCCGGCGCCTACCCGTAGTGCCTCCATCTTGCCCCGAGCGATCTCCGGCATGGAGCATTCACCACCAAAATCCAGCAAATCATAGGGAATGCCGACCTCACCGAAGCTCTCCCGCCAGATGGGTTCAAGCTGTTTCCTCGCGGTGGGGCTGGCAATGATCAACGCCCGAGTAGTCAGCCCGAGCTTGCGCAACTCAGGGGCCAGCGCACGGGTTGCGTCCCGTCCCTGAACATAACGCGCGGGAGAGCAGAAGATGGACAACATGTTGAGGGCTTCCATGGGCAGCGGGCGTGGATAGGGGGCTGACCACCCCGGCAGGGTCGCCGGTAGTCAGGGGGGGATCAGTCCCCCCCTGACTGGCTGAGCTCTTTCCGCTCGGCGGCGAGCTTGGCCACCGCTGAGCGCGCGATATCACTGAGTCCAACACCGCCATTCAGGTAGTGCTGGATGATGGCAGTACGCATGCGCGATTCCCAGAATCGCTTGAGGTGATCGGTGACACCGGCCACTCCGACATCGATATCGGGTTCGGCGCTGAAGAATTCACCGATGTTGTTGACCATCTTGACGAGATTTTCAGTTTCCATTGCGCGGGAAGGTGTCTATACGTCGGATGGGCGCCGACGACGGGTGAAAAAAACGGAAAAGCGGGGAAATTCAGGCATGGACCAAGCGTTCCGGATTGGCGTATACAACATGATCATCTTTCCGGGCGAAGCCTATCAGGGTCACCCCGGTATCCTCCGCCAATTTTATCGCGAGTCCTGTGGGAGCTGAAATGGCCGCCATGCACCCAATTCCGACCATGGCGCACTTTTGCACCATTTCGAAGCTGGCGCGGCTGGTCACTACGGCAAATCCGCTGCCGAAATCGGCACGCTTCCTGGCAAGCGCACCTATCAACTTATCCAGTGCATTGTGCCGGCCCACGTCCTCTCTCACCAGCAACGACTCATCGCCGGGCACTACCCAAGCCGCCGCATGCACGGCCCCCGTCAGGGAATTCAGCCGCTGCCGGGTGCGGATATCGCCCAGCGCCTTGACCAATGCCGCCGCTGGCACGGCAACCCGGGATGACACAGGCAACGGCCGCCGGATCGCCTGTTGCAGGGTCCGGGCACCACACAAGCCGCAACCGGTGCGACCTGTGAGATTCCGCCCTCGATCTTCGGCACTTTCACAGCGTGCCGGGGGGATGGCAACCCTGACCTCGATCCCTTCGGTACGCTCATAAATACGGATTGCCGACACCTCACCCGCATCGGCCACGATATTTTCGGTGAGACTGAAACCCAGCGCGAAATCCTCAAGATCCAGTGGCGTCGCCAGCATGACCACATGTGCCTCGCCGTTGTACATCAGCGCTACGGGCGCCTCCTCGGCAACGCAATCATCGATCTCTTCTGACTCCAGCCCTCGCCATCGCTGAACCGGGCGGACCCGGTAGGCGGGCCACCCGAGTTCAGGGGCAAGTTCCAGCATGGCGCTGAGTTAGCTGGCTGTCGCCGCCCGCTGCTCCAGCAAGGTCTGTTGCTCTTCGCTGAACTCGCGGTAGTTCCGTTGCCACTCGGAGGGACCGGTGACCTTGATGACCTGCACCGCCGTCACCTTGTACTCGGGGCAATTGGTCGCCCAGTCGGAGTTGTCCGTGGTGATGACATTGGCCCCGGATTCCGGGAAATGGAAGGTTGTGTAGACCACGCCCGGCTGCACGCGCTCGGTCACCGTGGCCCTCAACACCGTCTCGCCCGCCCGGCTTTTGATGCCAACCCAGTCGCCATCGTTCACGCCCCGGTTTTCGGCATCGTGCGGATGTATCTCGAGACGATCCTCGGAATGCCACTGCGAGTTCGGCGTCCGCCGGGTCTGTGCGCCCACGTTGTACTGCGAGAGGATGCGTCCGGTGGTCAGGATGAGCGGGAACCGGCTGGTGGTGCGTTCCGGGGTGGGAACGTATTCGGTCAGCATGAACCGACCCTTGCCGCGCACGAACTGGTCAATGTGCATGGTCGGCGTGCCGGTCGGGGCTTCTGCGTTGCAGGGCCATTGCACACTGCCCAGTTCATCCAGCTTCGCGAAACTGACCCCGGAAAATGTCGGCACCAGGCTGGCGATCTCGTCCATGATTTCCGAGGCATGGGTGTAATTCATCGGATAGCCCAGTGCATTAGAAAGCAATTGAGTCACCTCCCAATCTTCATATCCCGCCAGCGGTGGCATCACGCGACGCACTGGCGAGATGCGGCGCTCGGCATTTGTGAAGGTGCCGCTCTTTTCAAGGAACGATGCGCCCGGCAGGAAGACATGCGCAAATTTGGCAGTTTCATTCAGGAACAAGTCCTGAACCACAACACATTCCATGGCCCGCAGGGCGGCATGGACATGCTGGGTATCGGGGTCGGACTGGGCGATATCCTCGCCTTCGCAGTAAAGGCCCCGGAAACTGCCATCCAGCGCCGCTCCGAACATATTGGGAATGCGTAGGCCCGGCTCGGACTCCAGCGTGACCCCCCAGACCGATTCGAACAGCGCCCGAGTCTCGAAATCGGACACATGGCGGTAACCCGGCAGTTCGTGCGGGAATGAGCCCATGTCGCAGGAACCCTGCACATTATTCTGGCCGCGCAGCGGATTGACGCCCACGCCTTCCCGACCGATATTGCCGGTTGCCATGGCCAGATTGGCTATACCGATGACGGTGGTGGAGCCCTGGCTATGCTCGGTCACGCCCAAGCCGTAGTAGATAGCACCATTGCCGCCGGTTGCGAACAGGCGGGCTGCTTCTCGCACCCGATCAGCCGGGACACCGGTCAGTTCCGCTGTGGCTTCGGGGGAATTGCGTTCCTGGCTGACGAAGGCTTTCCACTTCTCGTAGGATTCTGGCTCGCAACGGGCCAGCGCAAATTCATCGTCGGCCAGGTCTTCGGTCACGATTACATGGCCCAAGGCGTTGACCAGCGCCACATTGGTGCCGGGACGGAGTTTGAGATGGTAATCCGCCTGAACATGGACGGAGCGCACCAAATCGATATCGCGCGGATCTGCGACGATCAGCTTAGCGCCCTCGCGGATGCGGCGCTTCATGGCCGAAGCAAATACCGGATGGCCATCGGTCGGGTTAGCGCCGATCACGAGGATCACATCAGTCTTGCGGATCGAATCGAAGGTCTGGGTGCCGGCCGATTCTCCCAGGGTCTGTTTCAGGCCATAACCGGTTGGGGAATGGCAGACACGGGCGCAAGTGTCGACATTGTTATTGCCAAAGGCTGCCCGGATCAGTTTCTGTACCAGGTAGGCTTCCTCGTTAGTGCAGCGACTGGAAGTCAGTCCGCCAACGGAATAACGGCCGTACTTGGCCTGAATGCGCTTGAATTCCGACGCCGCATGATTGATCGCTTCCTCCCAGGATACTTCCCGCCATGGGTCGGTGATCCGCTGGCGGATCATCGGCTTCGTGATACGGTCCTTGTGGGTCGCGTACCCAAAAGCAAAGCGACCCTTTACGCAGGAATGGCCATGGTTGGCATGACCATCCTTGTTCGGCACCATGCGGACCACTTCCGCGCCTTTCATTTCGGCTTTGAATGAGCAGCCCACGCCACAATAGGCACAGGTAGTAATAACGCTGTGTTCGGGCTGACCCATTTCGATCACCGACTTTTCCATCAGCGTCGCGGTTGGGCAGGCCTGAACGCAGGCGCCGCAGGACACGCATTCGGAATCCATGAAATCCTGATTCTGGCCCGGCGAAACCTTGGAGTCGAAACCGCGGCCGTCGATGGTCAGCGCAAACGTGCCCTGCACTTCCTCGCAGGCCCGGACACAACGGGAGCAGACAATGCACTTGGAGGGATCGAACTGAAAATAGGGATTGCTGGTGTCTTTATCGGCCTTGAGATGATTCTCGCCCTCAAAGCCATACCGTACTTCGCGCAGACCCACGGCACCGGCCATATCCTGCAGTTCGCAATTGCCATTGGCGGAACAGGTTAGGCAGTCCAGCGGGTGATCGGAAATATACAGCTCCATCACGCCGCGCCGCACATTGGCCAACCGCTCGTTTTGCGTGCAGACCTTCATGCCCTCGGCCACCGGGGTCGTACACGAGGCAGGCAAGCCGCGACCGCCTTCGATCTGCACTAGACACAGCCGGCAGGAGCCGAAGGGATCCAGGCTATCGGACGCGCAGAGTTTGGGAATCTGAATCCCCACGCTCGCCGCCGCCCGCATGACGGAAGTGCCCTCAGGCACGGTTACACGGAATCCGTCGATCTCTAGCGTGACATTATTGAGCGAATCGCTCGCCGGCGTTCCAAAATCACAATCTCTTATAGCCATGATCTTCCTCCTGGGTATCAGAATGCTCAACTCGCGCGGGTTTACTGTTGTCGCAGGTCCACGCGGACCGATTCCTGCTGCCTGTCCGTGGCCTTATTCCTGTTGTTCAGGCCGCCTTATCAGCGGCGGTTACCCCGAAATCTTCCGGAAAATGGTTGAGGGCGCTGAGCACCGGATACGGTGTCATACCGCCCAGCGCGCACAGCGAGCCGGCCAGCATGGTTTCACCGAGATCCTTTAATAGCGCGATCTGCCGCTCAACGTCTTCACCAACGCGAATCTTGTCGAGAACCTCAATGCCACGGGTCGATCCGATCCGGCAAGGGGTGCACTTGCCACAGGATTCGACCGCGCAGAATTCCATTCCGTAACGGGCCATTTTCAACATGTCAACCGTATCGTCGAAGGCCACGACACCACCATGACCCAATACCGCCCACAGCGCCGCGAATGCCTCGTAATCCAGGGGCGTGTCAAACTGGGATTCCGGGAGATACGCGCCCAAGGGGCCACCGACCTGTACCGCCCGGATGGGACGGCCGCTGGCCGAACCCCCGCCATAATCGTAGAGAATCTCGCGCAAGGTGATGCCGAAGGCTTTTTCAACGAGGCCCGTATATTTGAGATTACCCGCCAACTGGATCGGCAAGGTACCCCGGGAGCGGCCCATGCCAAAATCCCGGTAATACGCGCCGCCCTTGTCGAGGATGATGGGCACGGACGCCAGCGAGATCACGTTATTGATCACGGTGGGCTGACCAAACAGGCCCTTGATGGCGGGCAATGGCGGCTTGTAGCGAACCAGACCGCGCTTACCTTCAAGACTCTCGAGCAGCGAGGTTTCTTCCCCGCACACATAAGCGCCGGCGCCCAAGCGGACTTCCAGGTCGAATGAATGACCGGTCCCGAGGATATTGGCGCCAAGATAACCGGCCTGGTAGGCCGCCGCGATGGCCTCGTTCAGCGCCAGGTGGGCATGCGGGTATTCGAAGCGCAGGTAAATGTAACCCTGGGTGGCTCCCACGGCCAGACCGGCGATGGTCATGCCCTCGATCAAGACCAGCGGGTCACCTTCCATGATCATGCGGTCGGAGAAGGTGCCGGAATCGCCCTCATCGGCGTTGCAGACGATGTATTTCTGCGCGGCCAGCGTATTCAGCACGGTCCGCCACTTGATGCCGGTTGGGAAGGCCGCTCCGCCCCGGCCCCGCAAGCCGGACTCCGTGACTTCGTCAACGATCGCCGAAGGCTCGAGAGTCAAGGCACGACGTAAGCCGCGATAACCGTCGTGTGCCAGATAGTCATCCAGACTCACGGGATCGGTGATGCCCACCCGGGTAAACGTGAGTCGTTCCTGTTTTTTGAGGTAGGGGATTTCCGCCGTCAGACCCAGCGCCAAAGCATGCGGTTTACCTTCGAGAAAACCAGCCTCGAAGAGCGATACCACATCACGCGGGGTCACCGGCCCATAGGCCACGCGGCCGTGCTGAGTGTCAACTTCCACCAGCGGTTCCAGCCAGTATAGGCCCCGCGAACCGTTGCGGACCAGCTCCACGACCGCATTGCAGCGGCTGGCTTCAATCTGGATGGCTTCCGCCACCCGCTCGGCACCCAGCCCGAGGGCACTGGAATCTCGTGGTACGTAAACCTTGGTCATGGCTTTGCCTGTGCCTCTGCAATGATTTCATCAAACCGTTCCGGAGTCACCCGGCCGTAAACTTCCGTTCCCACCATCATGGAAGGCGAGCAGGCGCAGTTGCCGAGACAATAGACCGGCTCGAGGCTGAACTCGCCATCGCTGGTATTCTCGTGGTAATCAATGCCCAGAGTCTGCTTGGCATGCGCCTCAAGGGCATCGGATCCCATGGCCTTGCAGGCTTCGGCCCGGCAGATATGAAGGGTGTGGCGTCCTGGCGGGGTATCACGGAAATAATGATAGAAGGTGATCACGCCATGCACTTCCGCCCGCGACAGATTCAATTCGCGGGCGATGAACGGAACACTCTCCGGCGGAACGTAACCCAGCGCATTCTGGATGGCATGCAGGATGGGCAACAAGGCACCCGGCTTGTGGCTAAGCCCCCCGAAAATACCCTTTACACTCTCGATGTTGCTCGGTAATTCCGTCATTTAAGTCTCTCTATGTCACTTCGCCAGCATTAACTGACGTCCGCCCCAGCCCCATCAGGATGAGGGTGTGGGGGACCGTACTCTGTAATAGCGCGGGATTCTACTCGTTGCGCGGTATTCTGGAAACCATTTTCTTGACTGTTTTGGTAGGTTTTTAATGGCGATACGTCCACCCGCTGACAAACGGTCGGCTCGGACAGCCGTCAGGGTATCCGCCGAATTCCGGCACCTGTTTTCGCAACCGGGTTTTCACGTGGACACTCAAACAACCGGTTCTGATCGAAGGCGGCGATACGATTACAATAAGCTTCCACTCACCGAACATTCACTCCGGAATACCCTCTCCACGATGCGCAAGCAGGCCAAGTTCTTCTCCATCGAAGCTGTCTTCGAATCACTGACGCGATACATCGTCGCGCAATGTCAGAAACTGTATTTCAGAGCCGTGGAATCGGCCGGGCATCACAAACGCGACATCCTGGTGGCGCGGGTCGAACATGCCCGGGACAGCCTGGAAGAAGCCAAGGCGCAGTTTCAGACCGCGCTCGACAAATTCAGCCAGCTCACTCAATTCGATGGGGGCGATCTCGTGGACGTCTACCGCCAATTGAAGATCGAATACGACTACAGCAACGCGAAATCCCAGGCCGTGCAGGACCGCATCGATGCCGTGGAAGATGTAGCCCTGGCCCTGTTCCAGGAGTGGGAGGTGGAGTTGGAGCAGTACACCAACCGTTCCCTGCGCGCCAGCAGCCGTCAGAAACTCAAACTCACCCAGCAGCATTATGGCCAGCTCATCACCGCCATGCGGCGTGCGGAGAGCAAGATTGATCCTGTCCTACGGGTCTTTCAGGACCAGGTGCTGTATCTGAAGCACAACCTTAACGCCCGGGCCATCGCCTCGCTGGAGCATGAACTGCATGCCATGACGATCGGTGTCTCCGGGCTAATCGGGGCGATGGAGCGATCCATCAGCCGCGCCAACAGTTTTGTTGAATCACTGAATGGCGCCCCGCAAAAAGCCCTGTCCTCCGACCGGGCATAAGTTCAGGTGTGGCCTCGGCCACGCCATAGCCGGTTGCGGGCTGGTATCTTCAACGATTCTGTCCGCCGATGACGGGGACTGGCTCTATGGCCTCTATCTCGACGTCACGGTAGATGATCAGCGTCATCACCGCCACCGAGGCATATAAACTGCCACTGGGACCCTCCAATACGGTAGTCCCAGGCCGAATCCGCCATGACGCCTCGACCGGTCCGAAAGGCGTGTTTTTCAATTCCGCGAACGCCCATCCACCGCCGGTTGCCGGGCAGAACCTGTTCCTTTTTGCTCTGATCCGGACCTGAGATATACGGTACTGAAGTGGAAAAAAGGGCGCCCGCAGGCGCCCCAAGGCAAGTTCCACTCAAGAAAACCCGATTAGACGTGATAGGCCGTTTCGCCATGCTCGGTGGTATCGAGGCCCTGGCGCTCGACTTCCTCGCTGACACGGAGACCGATCAGCACATCCACGATTTTGTAGCCGATGAGAGACACCGTGCCCGACCAGACCAGCGCCACACCGACGCCCCAGGCCTGACTAATGAATTGCGTGCCCATGTCATAGTCACCCACCGCGTTGGTTACGTAGTCGTAGACCCCGGCGCCGCCCAGCGCGGGCGATGCGACGATGGCGGTACCTAGGGCGCCGATGATGCCGCCAACCCCATGGACACCAAACACATCGAGCGAGTCGTCATAGCCGAGCGCCCGCTTCAGTGTGGTCACAGACCAGAAACACGCGGCGCCAGCCACCAGACCCAGCACGATCGAACCCATGGGCCCCGCCCAACCGCAGGCCGGGGTGATGGCCACCAGTCCGGCCACGGCCCCGGAGGCCGCGCCCAGCATGCTCGGCTTACCGCGCATGATCCATTCCGCGCCGACCCAGGCCAGCGTTGCCGACGCCGTGGCCAGCATGGTGTTCAGGAACACCAGCGCGGTCGTGCCATTGGCCTCCAGGTTCGACCCGGCATTGAAACCAAACCAGCCCACCCACAGCAGCGAGGCACCGATCATGGTCATCACCACACTATGCGGCGCCATGGATTCCTTGCCGAAGCCGATCCGCTTGCCGGCCATGATGCAGCCAATCAACCCCGCAATACCGGCGTTGATATGCACCACGGTGCCGCCCGCGAAGTCCAGCGCGCCTTTCTGGAAAAGGAAACCCGCCGTTGCGCCGGCCGCTTCCGCCGCCTCCTTGCTGGTATAGGCGTCAGGGCCTGCCCAGAACCAGACCATGTGCGCCATGGGCAGATAGGCGAAAGTGAACCAGAACGCCACGAAGAGCAGCACCGCCGAGAATTTCACGCGCTCGGCGAAGGCGCCCACGATCAGTGCCGGCGTGATACAGGCAAAGGTGAGCTGAAAGGCGATGTAGATGTATTCTGGAATGACTACTCCTTTACTGAAGGTGGCGGCCATGGATTCCGGCGTCACACCGATCAAAAAGGCCTTGTCGAATCCGCCGAAAAACGCATTCCCCTCCGTGAAAGCAATGCTGTAGCCGTACAGCGCCCACAGCACGCCCATCAGGGAGAAAGTCACGAAGACTTGCATCAGGACGGACAGCATGTTTTTGGCGCGCACCATGCCGCCATAAAACAGCGCCAACCCCGGAATCACCATCAGGGTCACAAGCAGCGTGGCGACCAACATCCAGGCCACATCACCCTTATCCGGCACCGGCGCTACCGGTTCGGCCAGCACGAGGCCCGCATGACCAAGACAGAAAGCCACGATGGCCAGACTGGAAGAAAACTTTTTCATGGCGATTACCCCTTTACAGTGCGTCGGGCCCGGTTTCACCGGTGCGAATGCGGATGACCTGTTCCAAGTGGGTTACGAATATCTTGCCGTCACCGATTTTCCCTGTGTTAGCGGTGGTGGCAATGGCATCGAGTGCGGCGTCCAATTGCTCGTCGGTTACCGCGACTTCCAGCTTGATCTTGGGGAGAAAGTCGACAACGTACTCCGCTCCACGGTAGAGCTCGGTGTGGCCCTTCTGCCGCCCGAAGCCTTTGACCTCGGTCACGGTAATGCCGGAAATACCGGCCTCTGACAATGCCTCGCGGACATCGTCCAGCTTGAATGGCTTGAGAATAGCGGTCACAAATTTCATGGGTGTCATACTCCTGCGTGTCTATCGTTCAGAAAGCTCGGCGAGCAACCTCGACCAATAAACAAGCAGAAGGCATGCCAAACGCATACAGTGAAACCCCTGGCCGATCTCAAACCCCGCTTGTCCGTTGCCGGATGCCGCGGATATTCAGTGTCACCGTGCATCCGAATATTACAAGTCGGTGTTATGTCATGCCGTCCAGAACCGGAAACACCCGAAGAAAACGCTCGCACAGTACGATATAGCGCCCCACATTGGTGCGGACGACCAATACAGCCTGGCAGCAACACTCCGTCTTCCCTTAAAAAGCCTCATGAGAAAACAAGAAACCCGCGTGATTAGGCGGGCTTCAGGTTTCTACGTGAGCTTACGGTCCGATTGGCGTGGCATCAGGAACTGCGTGGCTTCACACCCCAAACTTCGCTGGCATAGGCTTGGATGGCCCGGTCGCTGGAAAAGACGCCTGAGCGCGCCACGTTCAGGATCGCCTTTCGGGCCCAGGCCTCCTGATGACCATAAAGGCGATCGACCGCCTCCTGACAGGCGACATACGAAGCGTAGTCAGCCAAGAGGGCATAACGGTCGCCACCTAACAGCAGGCTGTCAAATAGGGGTTGGAACCGGCCGGGGTCGTCTGGCGAGAAGTAGCCCGAAGCAATCATGTCCAGAGCGGCTTTCAACTCCGGGTTGCCGTGGTAATAGTCCCAGGGGTTGTAGGTCCGGTTTCTCAGTTCGGCGAGTTCGGCGGCGGTATGACCAAACAGGAAAAAATTCTCTTCCCCCACCTCGTCCCTGATCTCGATGTTGGCGCCATCCAGGGTGCCTATCGTCAAGGCGCCGTTCATGGCCATTTTCATGTTGCTGGTGCCGGACGCCTCGGTGCCCGCCGTGGAGATCTGCTCGGATAATTCCACCGCCGGAATCAGCTCCATCGCTCGCGAAACGTTGTAGTCCGGCAAAAACACCAGCCGCAGCCGCGCATTGACCGCCGGGTCGTGATTGATTACGCGACCGACATCGTTGATCAGCTTGATGATCAGCTTGGCCATGCGATAACCGGGCGCGGCCTTGCCGCCGATGATGACCGTGCGACCCGGCATCGCCGATGCCGGGTCGTTGCGCAACCGGTTATAGCGCGTAATCACGTGGAGAATGTTCAGAAGCTGCCGCTTGTACTCATGAATTCGCTTGATCTGCACATCGAAGAGGCTGATCGGATTGACTTCTTCCCCCTGAGCGGCAAGAAAACTCTCGGCCCAACACTGCTTGTTGTCAAACTTCACTTCCAGGAAGCGGTGGCGGAAGCCTATATCTTCCGCGAAAGGCTCGAGACCACGCAGCCGCTCTAGATCGCTGATCCATTCAGGACCGATAGCCTCGGTAATCAGGCCGGACAGGCCCCGATTGGCCTGGTTCAACCAGCGTCTTGGAGTAACGCCATTGGTGATATTGATGAAGCGGTCCGGAAAAATCCTCGCGAAGTCCCGAAAAATCGTGGTCTGCATCAGGTGTGAGTGTAGTTTGGCGACACCGTTGACCTTGTGACTGCCGACGATGGCGAGATGGGACATCCTGACGCGCTGACCATGCTCTTCATCGATGAGCGAGACGCGCCGGATCAGGTCCATATCGCCGGGAAAGTGACGGCTGACATCGGCGAGAAACCGCCTGTTGATCTCGAAAATAATCAGCAAATGGCGCGGCAGAAGCCGTCCCATGAGATTGACTGACCAGGTTTCCAGGGCTTCCGGCAGCAGGGTGTGATTGGTATAGGCAAAGGTGCGGCCGGTGATGTCCCAGGCCTGAGCCCATTCGAGGCCGTGCTCATCCACCAGAATGCGCATCAATTCGGCGATGGCGATGGAAGGATGGGTATCGTTAAGCTGAATGGCCACCTCGTCCGGGAGGTCGTCGAATGAATCATGATCCGCGGTGAAATGCGCCAGGATGTCCTGCAGGGTCGCGGAGACAAAAAAGTATTCCTGACGCAACCGCAGTTCCCGGCCCATCTGTGTGGTGTCATCGGGATAAAGGACCTTGGACAGGTTTTCCGACTGGGTTTTCTGTTCCACCGCCCGGATGTAATTCCCCTCGTTGAAGTAGCGTAGATCAAAATCCTGTGACGCCTTGGCCGACCAGAGCCGAAGGTTATTCACGGTCTTGCCGCCATAGCCGGGAATCGGCGTGTCATAGGCCATGGCCAGCACGTCCTCCGCTTCGCGCCACTCGTAACGGGGCTTGCCCTGTGCATCCATGACCTGAGCGGCATGCCCCTGAAACTGCACCCGGTAGATGACATCCGTCCTTGGATATTCCCAGGGATTGCCGAGGCGCAGCCAGTTATCGGGATGCTCGACCTGCCAGCCATCCTCGATTTGCTGCGCGAACATGCCGAACTCGTAACGAATGCCGTAGCCGAAACCGGGCATATGCAGGGTCGCCAGCGAATCGAGGAAACAGGCTGCCAGGCGGCCGAGACCACCATTGCCGAGACCGGCTTCGGCCTCCCATTCTCCGATCTCCTCGAGGCGTAAGCCAATGTTTTCCAGTGCCTTATGGAAGGCATCACACGATTGCATGTTCAGCAGGGCATTGCCCAGGGTCCGGCCCATCAGGAATTCCATGGACAGGTAATAAACCCGCTTGGCATCCTGCAGGTAATAGCTGCGCATAGACTCCATCCAGTGTGCCGTCAGCAGTTCCCTGACAACATACGCTAAGGCCTGAAACCAATCCTGCTGCGTGGCATCGACCGGATCCTTGCCCAATACATAAAAGAATTTGTTGACCAGCGCCCGCTCGAGGCCGGCAATATTCCGCTCGTCCGGGGTCGAGCTAGAGAAATCTTCTTCCGTGGTCATGCAGTAGCTCCCAATGAGGTAGGGTAAAAAGGGGATTTACCAGCACTCTTACCGGCCGACACCCCGTCAAGTCAATATTATCGCAGCTCAAGCTTGTATCCGGATGTCCACAGTGGTTCCTGCTGAGGCCGTCCATGACAGCTCCGGAACCCTTATAATTGAACCGCCAAACTGATCACCGCGTAACGTCCCAGCTTGCCCAGGACGATTCCCGCCAGGGAGGGCCAGAACGGCAGTTTCAGCCAGCCCGCTGCGAAGCAGAATCCATCGCCCACCACCGGTAGCCAGGACAAAAGCAGCAAAGGCTGGCCCCAGCGCCTAACGGCCAGGATGGCCTTGTGCCGCCGGGGATACGCCGGACTATCGGCCGGGAACCGTTTCCCGGTCCAATAGCCCAGCGCCCAGGTCGATAACGCGCCCAACGTGTTACCGAGGGTGGCAACCCCCACAAGCATCCCGGGCTCATGCCCGCCCTGGCGCACCAGATACGCCAGCACCGCTTCCGACCCGCCGGGCGCCAGGGTGGACGAAATAAAGGCGCTGAAAAATAGGCCCCAGAGTGCCGAAGAGCTGTTGAAGACTTCCGTCCAGTCCATATGGTGTGAAATTCAGGAATGAGCCATTATGAACACCGCCCTGGGTAGCGACTGCAACCCCACTCATCACTTCAACCGCCATAACGGCGGGACAGACGCATTGCAAGCAAGGTATAGTTCGTTTACCTGCTACGCATAAACTCAAACATCAGGCATCCGTTGACATCCCGCAGCCCCGCCATTACTGGTTCGCCCTTGCCCTTCAAACTTTTCCCGCCGAGACAATGAATCCCTTGAAGCAACTGGTTAACCGGCTGGCGCGCCTTTGCGCGCGGCATCCCTGGCAGGTATTGGCGGTCGCGTTCGTCATGTCCCTGTTCGCCGCTTATGGCGCCGCCCGTCTGCCGGTGTACACCTCACGTCAGGCCCTGTTGCCACAGGATACCGAGGTGGCACGGCGTCTGAATAGTTTTCTTGAAAAATTCGGTGCGGCTTCGAATCTGGTGGTGGCGCTGGAAGGCGCTCCGCGCGGTGATCTGGAAAGCTTCGCCACCGAGCTCGCGACGCGCCTCGGGACACAGCCAGAGATCGCTCAGGCGACCGAACGGCTCGACCCCGGCTTCTTCCTTGAACACGGGTATTTGATGCTGCCTCCCGCGCCGCTGGATGGTCTTGAGCATCTGCTGGAGGTTTCCGCATCGGAAAAGCCAGCCCGCTTGGAAAGCCTGCTGCGGAACGCGGGCGGCCTGCTCGCGACGCCGCCCTCAATGGCGGAGGTCGATCTTGCGCAAGCGGAAAACGGACTCAAAGCCATCCAGGCCGGGTTGGACGAATGGTGGCGTTGGCTGACCGGTGAACCGTCCCCTGCCGGGCTGGACTGGACCGGCGTGCTCGCATCGGTCGGCGCCGCGGAACTGGGAAACGGCTATTT
>JAJRDJ010000225.1 GCA_028678445.1 Methylococcaceae bacterium | reverse complement strand
TGGCTATACCGTCTCTTCATTTGGTGGCGGGTCATGTATGGCCTCTCGCGTTTTGATCTGAACATCCAGCCGGCCCATCCCGACCAGCGCGGGGGTCTGGCGTTCATCGGCGATTCCGTGCAGGCGTTCGCGATTTTGGCCTTCGCCTTCAGCGCCGCCGCGGCCGGCGCGGTGGCGGATTATGTCGTCACCGAAGGCGCGCCCATCAGCGAACTCAAAGGCTTTATCGCCGGTGCCGCCCTGTTCATCTTGTTTCTGCACCTCGCGCCGCTGGGTTTTTTCTGCGGTTCGCTGTTTCGGGCCAAGGATGAAGCCTTGTTGCGCTACGAAGGCCTCGCCGAACGCTTCTGGCAAGCCTTTGAACGCAAATGGCTACACTCCGCCCCATCAATGCCGGCTCCCGACCGTATTGCCGAACCGGATTTTTCGGCGTTGAGCGACCTCGGCGCTCTCGTCAAGACCGTTCGCGAGATGAAGACCATCCCAATTACCAAGGAAGGCCTGATGCCTCTGATCGTGGCGATCATCGTGCCATTCCTGCCGGTAGCGACGATGGCCGTTCCGCTGCGGGAGTTGCTCATCGGCATCATCCACGTCTTCCTGGGACGGGCCGAATGAGTCGATCCGTATACGATGAATAGCGCTGCTTCGATCGAGCAGCAGGTCAGGTCCCACTATCCCCATGCGCTGTCCGAGACTGCGTTTAGAGACCGTGTCTTCCAGTTTCTCGACAAGGAACATTGCGGCAACGTATCGCGCGTCTTGTTGGCCATCGCTCAGTGTGCGGATGACGTCAATGCCGTCCACGACGCCGATGTTACTCTCGTGAAGCGGCATTTCCGGGGGAACTTGTTGGGGCCTTTCGAAATGGGAGGGCTCGCCGGAATACCCTACGCCGGACTCACCGGTATCTCGACCATTGCCCACCACATCCCCGATGGGGGTTCGGCACTGATCGTCTACGGCCCTCATATCTACGGCCCTCATATTGGTATCACCGACCAAGGAGACTTGGGGAAGCTCCTGCGGCCGGGGCAACACCTTGAATCGGCGGCGTGTGGTTCTCTCACGTTGGCCGTGCGGCACCTCGGGTCTAGCCCTGATTACCAGCCCCGAGACGATGAAGACGATGCCGAGCAGATGCTGCTGGAACGGCGTCTGCTACCCTACCGTGATGAGATTCTCTCCGCCGCCCACCCGCTGAAAGCTGCGACGAACGTCGCGTACACCCTCATCCACGAACTGATTCACCGGTACCTGCGCGCCCGGAAAGACGAATTTCGCTGTGAATCGCTCGTCCTGGCCGGCGGCGTGGCGATCAACACCGATGCTCGCCACGCAGACTACGTGGATCTGCGGCATCTGAGCACTTTGCGCCTGGCCGAGATCTGACGGCTATGGAAGCGCAGTCCGACCGAAATCCACCCAAAATGTTGCTTCTCAATCGTCCGAGTTATGCAATCCAGCGTGTGTCTCTGGCCAGACTTGGTGACGGGTTGAGCCTGTACTCACATCGTTCACGACCAGTCCAGCAGCTCGAGACCCGGAACCCGCTGGAATTCGCCGATGTTGTTGGTGACGAGGACAGCTCGTGCGGCGAGGGCATGGCCCGCGATCAAAAAGTCCAAAGGGCCCACGGGTGTGCCCCGGGCTTGCAAGGTCGCCCGCAACGGGCCATAAGGCCGAGCGGCCTCTCTATCGAAAGGCAAGACTTCGAACTCCAGCAGAAACCGCTCCAATCTTTTGAAATTGTCTCCCTGCCGCTTGCTTGCCGCGGCCCCGAACTCCAGTTCGGCCACGGTAATCGCCGAAATGGCGATTTGCTGTCGTTGCAAGCCATCCATGCGTCGCACGATGTTCTCGAATCCCGCGCGCTGATTGAGCAAAAAGATGCAGATGTTGGTATCCAGAAGGTAGACACTCATTCAAGCGCCCTGACCTGCTGCTCCGGGGGTTGCGCGCGTTCGATCTCCATGGGCCCGATCTCCTCCAGCATGGCCAGCAGACTCTCGGCCCGGTATCTCGGTGGCAAAAGAACCACTATGTCGCCAATTTTCTTAATGACAACCTCTTCTTCCTCGAAACGAAATTCCTTGGGCAGACGTACTGCCTGGCTGTTGCCGTTGTTAAAAATTCGTGCTGTTTGCATGATGATGTCCTGAACAGTATTTTAATGTACATCCATAATATATACATCAGACTCGATGGACAATAACTCGAGTGGGTTGAAGATCAGATCATCTACGTGAACGAGGAATGCGCGATGATGATTTTTCCCGGTTCAAATGTCTGCGTTGAGGAGAGCCTCAACGCTGGACCCTTACAGATCATGGTTCCAAGGTCGTCCTACACACTCCCCTTTTTACGCTTCATTTACCCTGATACTGATGATGAAACTCTCCTTTTTGCGAAGTTTTCTGGTCACCACAACCCTTGTGCTGCTGGTTTCTGGCTGTGCTACGCCCGTGGGCGTAAAGGTAGTGGACAGCCAGGAGGCGTACCGTATTCAGACCGAGAGCGCGCTGGCGACTGGGAACCTTTCGGAGGCCTCGAAAAAGTTACTCAGACGCCAGGGCTTGCTGGATCAGTTTGAGTCGCAGCCCACCCAGGTCATCGCGCAACTGCACCGGGGCCTCAAGCCGCAGGGCGATGATGACCGTCTGTTTGCCCTGGCGGAACTGGCCTTTCAACACGCCGAGCGTGCCGACGACCGTGCGTATTTTCTGGCCTCGGCGGTGTATGCCTGGGCCTTGCTGTTCCCCGAGGATGGGTCCGGTGTCCAGCTTCAGCCCTCCGACCCGCGCCTGCGGCTGACCTACGATTTCTATAATCAGGCGCTGGCGCGTGGTTTGGGCCAGGGTACGGACGGCGGCGAACTACGCTTGCAGGCGGGGCGTTACCCGCTGCCCTTTGGTACCCTTGAGATCAGCCTGAACCCGTCCGGACTGATCTGGGGCGGCTACCGGCTCGAGCACTTTGTCCCGACCACGGTCCTGGAGGTGCGTGGCTTCCGGAACCGCTATAAAACGCCGGGATTGGGCGCCCCCGTCGCCGCCAGCCTGGCGCGGGGACCGGCAGTAGCCAACATCCCCGGGGCCAAGCGTCTGGGACCACGGACCAAGGTGCCGGTAACGGTGCTGCTGCGGCTGGACCGGGCCCGTGCCAATCTGGTTTCCGGACGGCTCAAGGGACATGTGGAAGTGTTGACCAAGGATGAGACTCCCACGGTG
>JAJRDJ010000033.1 GCA_028678445.1 Methylococcaceae bacterium | reverse complement strand
TTCCGGGCCATAGTTGGCCTGCCACTTGGGCTCGCCGTCGAGCGTGTAGGCCCGAAGCATTCCCTCTTTACCCTCCAACCCGGTGACGTAAACCAGTCCGCCAGCCACGGCAACGTGCGTGAAGCCCTTGCCCACGCCTTCCACACTCCAGAGAAGCTTGGGGCCCCTGTCAGGCCATCGGGTCAACAGGCCCTGCTCGGCGGACCTGCCGTCCCGGTTCGGGCCCCGGAACTGCGGCCAGTCGCGCTCGGCTACGGCGCCTGTGGCAGAAACCAGGCTGGCCAGAAGCATGGATGCCGGAAGGGTTCGATGAATTCGTCTTAGGTTCATATTTTTCATAGTGATAGCGGAGACCCGGCCTGGCAGACTACTTACCAGATCAGTCTTGGCCTGGCCACCTGTAACGCGGTTGATCCACCGGCCAGCGCCGCGCTACGAGGTTGAGTTCCGGTGTTGTTCAACCGCCGGCACAACCAGCACGCCGTTTTCACCCCCAAACGGGTTGGCAACCCTCTCCGCCGACCCCGGGTCTGGCTGCCATCGCCCGTCCACCACGAACAGATATTCGTAGCGCCCTGGCGGCAACACCAGTTCCTTCACCCACCGCCCCTCGCCCATCGCTAGCATGGGCGTGGCCCCCGGGCGCCAGTCGTTGAAGGTGCCCGCAATACTGACCGCGGTTGCTGTCGGATGCGTGTATTGGAGGCGCACCGGGGGCGATGAAGATCCATTACGGTTCCGTTGCGCCGATTTGTTCTTCCTCATATGGATGTGATCTCCTGTTGGGTTTCCGCACTCGTTCTCAACAAAAACGCGCGTGCCCGGCGCAACCACCGCCGGACTCGCCCGAACTCAATCGTCAGGATTCCCAGCCCGCCCGGGATGACGAACAAGACCAGAACGGCCAGCGCCACCAGCGTGGCCAAACCGGCGAGCGTCGTTCCAGCCACTGCCATCGTGAGCACACTCTTCATGGACTTGCTAACGCTTTCTCGGGCTCGATCCTACTCGTTTAAACCCCAGAAACGGCAAGTGGGCGTGACCGGAACCGCCCACGCACAGGGCCTCAGCCATTGAATCATGATCCGTTGAATGGCGTTCCGCTCCCCCCGGTTGCAATCGGGCAGCGCCAGGGCCTCGTCCACCACTTCCAGCAGCTTCCCCAAACTGGCGGATTTATCCACGAGCGACCCGGCTCGGATCGCCGTGCTCAAGTCGAATTGGTCTCGCCGCCCCGTCAGCAGAATCACCGGCGGGCAGCCAGCCTCCTGCAACAGACTGTCGGCAACCTCCCACGCGCCCCGTGAGGGTAGATCCAGGTCAAGCAGTACCGCCGCAAGCTGAGCCGACCGCACGGCCCGAAGCGCTTCCACCAACCCGTCCGCTTGCACCACCGAACGCCCCGCCCGGTCTGCATCCTGCCGCAGGTTCTCACCCAGGGCGGTGTCGTTGCTGACCAGGAGGATTGCTGGTTTCGTTACCGGGGGTGCCGGGACCCTCACGCGGCTTATGCCCGGTATGTCTAATGAACTCAAACTGCGTCGTGTCCTCATAACACCTCTCTTGCTGGGATTGAGTCCTTGGAGCTCAGGCTTTGCAGCCCCCCAGCCTCATCGATCCCTGGCCTGGTATCAACCCGAGCCGCAGGTTGGTCTTCCACCTCTCCGCCCGCCGGCTTCTTCGCGACCGAATCTGCCGCTCCAGGTCCTTGACCACCTTCCGCAGCGCCGCCTGCAAGGTATGGTCGCGCGCCTCCGCATGAACGTCTGGACCCGGCACCTCCAGCAGCGTCAGCACACGAAAGGCCGGCGTGGCTTCATGTCGCCGTTCCAGCGTGACCCGAGCCGAGGCAATCGCCGCCAGGCTCTCCAGTCTCCTCAGTTGTGTCTCAACCAACTCCCGCCAGGCGGCTCGCGCGTTGAGACCACAGTACCGTAGTAGAATTTTCATATCACTTCGCAATTCGTTTGTTCGTTAAGTCAAAGATTATCGGTTATCGCTAGTGCCACGAGCGTCGTGGTCTTGGCATCACTGTCCTAGATCGGGTGGGACCTCGCCGTCGAGTTGATCCCTGCCGGTCTCACGCTACAAAGCCGGCCGGCTAAGACAGAGCGGAAGGGGAATTAAGAAACCGAGGAAGGAGCGCGCGGCTCTGAGGCCGTGCGCCAATAGAACTGCCAGCACTTGGCGAGGCCAAGTGCGTCTGTGGATGCTGCCACCGGAGCGGACGCATGCTCCAGCTCGCCGAACCCGGGAGCCGAAACAGCGCCGGGCACCAGAAGGCCACCCCACCCTGTCTGCATTCCCATGCGCCGGTTCAACAACCGCGCCGATTGTTCGAACGAGCGCACATCCGTCAATGGCGCATGCTCACTACCCTCTGTTGCGGAAACCGAGCTCCGGCAGCACCCATCGGGACACCCGCTCACTGGATCCGCAAGACAGTGCCCGGCCGCCAGCACCCACAGCGCCGCCAGCAGCGAGCAAATCACTTTTCCCACACGATCCATTCACCCTTTGACGCCACGCCTTCTCAAACGTTCAATGGGATCCGTTACAAAGCGCGCCGTCATTTGGAACCGCCTTGACCCGGGAGGCGGGCAAGGCCAAGCTCCACCAGCCCGCCAGTTCAAGAACTGAACTGGCGGGTCTGATTTATGCCCTCCGTTCAAAAAGGCTTGATGGCCGCCGGCATCGGCATGGCCGTGAATGTCGTCCTGGCGATTGTGAAAACCGTCACCGGCATCGTAGGCAATTCCTACGCCCTCATCGCTGACGGCATTGAATAAACCAGTGACATCG
>JAJRDJ010000224.1 GCA_028678445.1 Methylococcaceae bacterium | reverse complement strand
TATTGCTGATACTCCCGATCAAGCTTGGCGCCCTTCTGCTCGTGTCCAATGGACAAATCCTTCAGGGCATCGTGCTCTTGATCCTGGCCAAACTGTTCATGACGCTGCTCATTTCGCGCATGTTTGCCATCACGCGTGCCCAGCTCTTGACCTTCCGCTGGTTTTCGGTCGTGTATGTGAGCATCACCCGCTGGCTGGGATGGGCACATGAGCGTATTTGCGCCACCGAGGCCTATCGGCAGGTAATCAATCTGAAGCATCTGGCCTCGGCCAGACTGGCCGAATGGTTGCGCGCAGGATGAGATGCCCGTCCCCCCAGAAATGGACCGCAATCAGTCGCTTTGCCTCCCTTATGTGCGATAAGACAATTCCTGGCTTCTCCTGACAACAGCCGATTAGCCATTTCTCGGCAGCAAGAACGCCTAGACTCACAGAATCCAAATACCCACCTCACAAGGATGCCCCCGGCCATGCGATACCTTCCGACTCTCGGCGCTCTACTACTTTCTGGCTGCGCAACAACCACAATGACGCAGCCGCACGCCCACCTCACCAAAGAACATTTCAAGCACACCACGACCCTGACGGCGAAAGCGGGCGAACCCTATGCGCAACTCAGCACCGAAAAGGGTTACGAAGAGACCTATGACGGCGCTCGAGAATTTACAGCGACCTATCTGGTGGCCTCGGTCGACAGGAAAACCGGCAAAGCCGGTTATGCCCTGAGCTTCATGGACACCACTACCCAGCCGCGCAAGATGGCCAAGCTTAGCTATGCTTCGCCCGAAGGCTGGATGGAACAACAGGTGAAGGTGAAGCACGGTTCCCGGCTGTGCAAGGGCACCGAGTGCTGGAATCTTGAATCCGTTTCCGCCGTGCTGCCGGAAGATCTGCTAAGGGCCTATGCCAAACGCTACGCGCCAGGGACACCTGGCGGCTGGCCGTTCAGGATCGCTCCGGACATCACCGGCGAAATTTCCTATGCCGAAATCGCCGGACTACTGGAACGGGTGGACGACTACCGGACCACGCTGGGAGTCACACCCTAGCCCGCACAAACCGCTAATTTACTGAATGGGAGAGTCTTCCATGAACCGTGCGCCCGCCAAAATCCGCAAAGCCCAAATCAAAAGTCACGTGCCGGGTCGTGTCCGGTTCAAGCTGCAAGCCCAGAGCCGGAACCGCGCGACCATGGACTCTATCCAGCAAAAACTGCAAGTCTTGCAAGGCATCAACGAGGTTCGGCTGAATCCGGCCAATGGCAGTGTGACCCTCAATTACGATCGCGCTTTCCATAGCATGGCCGGAATATTGGGGCTTTTGGAAGATTTGGACGTCGTGGTGGAATCGATTGGCCATTTCCCCAACATTGGCGAGGTGTCGCATGGGAATGGCGGTCCGATGCCGGAATTCCTTGCCGCCATCGAGGATCTCAACCGGCGCATCCACAGAGTTACCGGATTCCCGTTGAATCTCAAACTGGTGCTGCCTTTGTCTTTCGTGGGTGCGGGACTCTGGTCCATCGGCCGCCGTGGATTGATGATTGAGAGCGTGCCGGGCTGGCTGTTCCTGTGGTTTGCCTTTGATATGTTCGTCAAGCTGCATCCGGCGCGACCGCTTCAGGAATCTCCGCTCGACGAAGCCCGGCAATAACTTGGGGGCGGGCCAAAGGGATTGCCGCTTTGCCAGATCCATCCGCGGCCGTTTTTTCCGGGCGAGACCCCCGCGCTCAGCGGATGGTACTAGCCATCCAATTGGCCCATCACCCTTCCACGGTCCTTGTTACGAGCGGGGGTATGAATGGCGAAATTCACGTTCGGCTTCAAGCCAGTCCCTGAAATCATCCCCCGGCGCGAAGCCCCGCCGCTCTGCCCGGTAATAAGCCGCCTCCGCGATCATTGCATGCAAGGGGTAGCCGCTGATTACTGTCCTGGCTGGCATGGCCGGGGCATTCCTGGCGAAGCCGAACTTCAGCAACGCCAGCAAATTCTGGCCCGGCACGTTGAAGAGTCCCAATACCTCAGGTTCCGCCTCGGAAAGAGTCCCGAACAGCCGATCCCAACAGGAAAATACCGCGCCGTAGTTGCTGTCATGTTCGGCACGCACAACCGAATGGTGGGTGCGGTGGAGATAGGGCATGATGGCCAGACGGCCCAGCAGCCGTTCTCCCCGGAAGTGAATGCGCGCATGGTGGAACAGCACGCACAGCGTGATGAGTGCTTCATTCGCGATGACGAGAGTGGCATCAACGCCCACCACCACTATGAACAGGGCCTTCACGGCAACCGTCAGGAATACCTCGACCCCATGCAGGCGGAATGCGGTTGAAACATTCATCACTCGGTCGCTATGATGGACTTTGTGGAAGCGCCAGAGCCCATCAAACTGATGGTTGGCACGGTGCCAGAGATACAGGGTCAGGTCGAGCAGGACAAAAGAGAGAAGCGCTTTGACACCGACATCCTGGATGCCGCTGAGCAGCCCCCACCCCGAATAGCGGCTGGCAATAGCCCACAGAGAGGTCACGGAGAGTATTGAGAGTAGGGTGTCGTTGAACATCAGCATGCCGAAATTGGCCAAATAGGACTGGCGATAGTCCCGGGATCGCCCCTCCTTGCGGGCAAAGGGGGATTCTAAGGACAACAGCACGGCGGTCACCGTCAGGATCATCAGGCCGCGCCCCGTGCTTTCATTGAGATTTTGCAAAACGACGTCTGCAATTCTATGTAGTCCATGGGAGACAAGGGTATTAAGCATGATGCTATCCTCCGTGGATATGAAGTCTTCTCAGGGCAGGTAACTAGCGGATAGGGATCGTCCGCCATTAGGAAGGCCGGAATAACAAGCGCCTGAGAGGAGTGGAGCCCGGCGTTTCCGATGATGGCGGTTAGGGTTAGCTCGGGGCGTCACGCGCCCTGGGGCAGTCGTCAAACCACCCCATAAATCAGCTTGGCCAATTCGGGTTTCTCGACACTCGCAATCATAATGTCGACCAGCCATTCCGCCTTTCGCTTCTCCTGGGGCGGCAACGTGGGATAGATCCGTCGATACACATCATTGAAGGCACACACATCCTGCCTAGTGAATGGCGGAGTGATCCCACAAAAGAATTTGGAAAGCTCCTGATAACCATCGGAATGGAGCGATTTTTGTGTAGTTGTAGCGGACATAGTGGGCTTCCTGAAAAAAAGGGCGCCAAACCATCAGCAATCGGGCCTCCTGGACACTGCCAGATTGCCG
>JAJRDJ010000223.1 GCA_028678445.1 Methylococcaceae bacterium | reverse complement strand
GAGCTGCTCGATCACGGCATCCACCGGGGCGCCCGCCTTCACCATGATCTGCGCCTTGCGCGGCCGGGCCAGCGCCGCGACGAATTCTTCGAGGGTTCTGCAGGGCGTGATCCTTTTCCCCTTCGCCCGGCCCTCGGCGAATTTATCGGTCACCGCCCCAGTGCGGTTGTACACGGCGACACTAAACCCTTTCGACTCCATGTTCAGAACCAGATTCTCACCCATGACGGCCAGACCGATGAGGCCGATATCACATTGACTCATAGCAACTCCTTTATTGTTCAAACATTCTGCTCGCGCGAGGCGCGAAGCATACCCGAATTCGGGTGCCGGCCAGGCCATAAGACCTTGCGACGCCACCTGAAACCGGACGGGCACGCCCCACTCACACTCTGGCTGGGCGAAAGCGCCAGTCAACACTGACCGACGGTATCGATCGAAGCCCGCGCCGCGGACCCAAGCCTGCAAGGCTCATGGACTCATGCTAGAGTCTCGAATCCGAACCCAACCCCCCAGCCGGCTATACCGGCGCTACGGCAAGCCTTTCATCACCCGCCCCAGACCCGATCCCTCCATGGAAACCCACGATCTTGTCGGCTCTCTCGCCGGCACACTGACCACCGTGTCGTTCATTCCGCAGGTCATCAAGACCTGGCGGTCCCGTTCCGCCAGCGACATTTCCTTCGGGATGTTTCTGCTATTCAGCCTGGGCGTTTTGCTCTGGCTCTTTTACGGGGTCTCGATCCACTCCACCCCGATCGTGCTCGCGAACGGCGTCACGCTGGTGTTGTCCATGAGTATCATTTGGATGAAGTTCTGGTTCGAGCGGCATCCCCGCTGACGGGAGCGCCTTGCCAGCAGTCACCCACCAGACCCTAGCTACTGATCCTTGTGGAGTCCTTTATGAATCAGACCTTACTCGACCAGCTCCGTGATATGACCGTAGTCGTTGCCGACACCGGCGATTTTCAGGCCATCCGGCAATTCACGCCACGCGATGCCACCACCAACCCCTCGCTGATCGCCGCTGCCGCGCAAATGCCGGAGTACCAGGACGTGGTGGACGAAACCCTGCTCGAAGCCCGCAAGACCCTCGGACCCGGCGCGGGTCAGAAGGAAGTTGTATCCCTGGCCTTCGACCGGCTGGCCATCACGTTTGGTCTGCGGATACTCGAGATCATTCCCGGCCGGGTGTCCACCGAGGTCGACGCCCGCCTGTCCTTCGATACCGCGGCCACCATCAGCAAGGCGCGCGCGATCATGGCCCAATATCAGGCCGCCGGCATCGGCCCTTCACGGGTGCTGATCAAGATCGCCTCCACCTGGGAGGGCATCCGCGCCGCCGAAATCCTCGAAGCCGAAGGCATCCATTGCAATCTCACCCTATTGTTCGGCCTACATCAGGCCATTGCCTGCGCCGAGGCCGGGGCCACGCTCATTTCGCCCTTCGTCGGCCGCATCCTCGACTGGCACAAAAAAGCCACTGGCCAGGACTATCCGCCCGCCAAAGATCCGGGTGTCCAGTCCGTCACTCGCATTTACCAGTACTACAAAAAATTTGGCTTCCTCACGGAAGTCATGGGCGCCAGCTTCCGTAACGCCGGTGAAATCATCGAGCTGGCCGGCTGCGACCTCCTCACCATTGCCCCCGCCCTGCTCATGGAACTGGCGAGCACCACTGGCGTACTGCAGCGCAAGCTCGACCCGGCTCGGGCAAAGAACGCCGAGCTGACCCGCATCAATGTGGATAAGGAGACTTTCGAGCGAATGCATGCCGCCGATCAGATGGCCACCGACAAACTGGCCGAGGGCATCCAGGGATTCACCAGGGCGCTGGAAAATACCGAAACCCTCCTGGCCCAGCGCTTGGGACAACTGGAGAGTGGGGAGGCACTCGAGCCAGCCTCCGCTGAGCTTTTCAAAATTTACGACATCAACGGCGATGGCCTGATTTCGCGTGAGGAATGGCTGGGCACCGATGCCGTGTTCGATGCGCTGGATACGGACCACGACGGACGCATCAGCATCGCGGAGCTGCGCAGCGGCCTTGGGGCGCTCGTCAACCTGGCGCGTGCGGCCTGAGACACCCGCGGCGCTGGATGGCTCGCATCTCTGAGGTTCCGGGCCTTCGCGCTAGAATGCCTGCATTCAAATCAATCCGTGGGAACTCTATCGTGGAAGCATTTCGTTCATGCAAAGTTCATGGCCTTTGTCTGCTGATCGGGTTGTGGCTGGTGCTCGCACCCGGCCTGGGCCAGACGAAGCCGCCCGACAAGCTCGAGAACGATGCACGGGCCCTGCAAGCCGAATGGGCAGCGGTATTTTATGAGGCGCCAAGGCAGGAACATGCACCGAAATACAAGGCTCTGCTCACCCGAGTGCGGGAATTGAAAGCACAGCATCCCAACCGGGCGGAGCCGCTGATTGTCGAAGCCATCATCCTCTGCACCTACAGCGCGGCGGCGTTAGGGTTGGACACCCTGGATATGCTCGAACAAGCCCGCACCCTGTTGGAGAAAGCCATCGATATCGACCCACCGGCCCTGGATGGGGCGGCCTTTGTGACCCTGGGCAATCTCTACCGCCGCCTCCCCGGCTGGCCCATTCTGTATGGCGACAAGCAACTGGCCCGCCAGTATTTTGAAAACGGCCTGAAGCTTTATCCCGACGCCATCGATACCAACTATTTCTACGGGGACTACCTGCTTGATCAGGGGGATATCGCCGGAGCGCGGCGCTATCTGGAAAAGGCCAGCCTGGCGCCCATCCGTCCCAGTCTGCGCGTTTCCGACGTCCAGCTAAAACAGGAAACCAACCAGGCTCTCGCGGACGCGCGCAACGGCAACCGGAGCCGCTCGGACTTCTTCAGCCTATTCACGCCGTCTTTCGACAAGAAGTGAAGGTCACCTTTCAGCGCCCGGTTTTCTGGACGAGACTAAGTGCCGGTTGGGGACTGGCGGCCGGCACTCGGGGTGCTTGAGAT
>JAJRDJ010000032.1 GCA_028678445.1 Methylococcaceae bacterium | reverse complement strand
GGTGATGAGGTTGAGTAAAGTAAAACCTCTTGAGAACATTCGTTCATGCCCTTCGGCTTCGCTCAGGAGAGCCTTCGGCTGATTCAGCACGAACGGTTAAGTCACTTACTCTAAGATGATAGCCGTTCGTACTGGGCGAAGTAATCCGCGCGCACGGGGCAAGGGATGGCCAAGAAACAGCCATGAGCTTCGCTGTTTGACGAATTGTTTGTGGTCGGTAAGTCTATGATCCTAATGCAACTTACAAGCAGTCTCTTGAGTGCTTGTCGAAGTACAATTTTTGGAGATTTTCTAGAGTGAACAAAATCAGTCAAGCATCCTTGGTCACTACAATCATCCCTGAGTCGCGAACGAAATTTATTTCGCGCGATGAGGCTCTCGGCGCCGGCAAGGCGTTACAAGTCAAGGTACCGCACGCACTCCATGCCGAGTGGCGGCCATCCGGCCAGCCGCGTGATCCTATCGGCATTCTCGAGGAATCCAACCGGGATCGCGTACCCGAACTGATACCCATTCGTTATGGGCGCATGTTGCGGAGTCCTTTCACATTCCTGCGTGGGTCAGCCGGGTTGATGGCTTATGACCTGGCGACGACCCCGGTCACCGGTATAAGGGTCCAGGCCTGTGGGGATTGCCATTTGCTCAATTTCGGCTTCTTTGGCTCACCTGAACGGAATCTGATCTTCGACATAAACGACTTTGACGAGACGCTGCCCGCGCCTTGGGAGTGGGATATCAAGCGCCTCGCCGTGAGCTTTGCCGTGGCCGCACGCGATAATGACCATGCCGATACGACGGCTGCAGCCATCCGTTGCGCGCGCGCCTATCGAGAGGGGCTGCGTGATTTCTCCAAAATGAACCCACTGGAAACCTTATATGCCCGCCTGGATGGGCAAACCCTGATCGAAATGGCCACTGATGCCAAGGACAGGAAACGCCATGCCAGATATGTCGATAAGGCCCGGCAACGGATGGGCGAGCAGATAGTGCCGAAAATTACCGATATGGTAGGCGGACGCCATCGTCTGATCGATCAGCCACCGCTGATTTACCATGCCACAGATGCATCGCATGACGCCGACGTGGCCATGGCGCTGGAGGCGTATCGCCTGTCTCTGCCGTATGAACTGCACGGGTTGCTGGACCGCTACCGCCTGGAGGACACCGTCATAAAGGTGGTCGGCATCGGCAGCGTGGGTACCCGCACCTATATCGGCCTGTTTTTCTCCCGCGAAAATCACCCGCTGCTACTCCAGTTCAAGGAAGCCCGGCCCTCGGTGCTCGAGCCTTATGCAGGTCAAAGCCAGTATGAAAACCAGGGCCAGCGCGTGGTCATGGGGCAACGGCTGATGCAGGCGTGCAGCGATATTTTTCTCGGTTGGACGCGGAGCCGGCTGGGCCGCGATTACTATGGGCGCCAGTTACGGGATATGAAATTTTCCCTCCCGGTCGATGGCTATGGGTCCAGAGAACTCAAACACTATGCCAAAGTGTGTGGCTGGATTCTGTCGCGCGCCCATGCCAAATCAGGTGATGCGGCCATGATCAGTGGTTATCTGGGAAAATCCGAACAATTCGACCTGGCCATAGGCGCATTCGCCGCAGCCTATGCCGACCAGAATGAGCGTGACCATGCAGCGCTGGTGGCGGCCGTCAAAGCCGGGCGTGTCGCGGCACTGAGAGAAGAAAATCTCTGAGGGTTCCCTTAATCACGCATTCACGCCGCTGGATCTGGGTTCCCCCCAGCGCTCGAAAGCCTGACGATCGAGTTGCAGGATGGCCCACGCGGCCATCATGGATAGCGCGATCAAATACCCGCCAAACACCTGAAAGCCCGACACCAAGCCAGAATCCCGTATCAGCCAGGCGGCAAGCAGGGGTGCCGTGCTGCCGAATACCGGCGAAGCGATATTCACGGCAAAACTGACACCGCTGTAGCGCACTTCCGTGGCGAACAGTCCGGCCACAGCGGCAAAGGCGGCACTGGTGTAGATGCCGAGTATCAGGGAAAAGGCAAAAAAAGCCGGTAATACCGGGTCGGGACCGGCCTTGCCCGAGAGCAACCCCACCAGTGGATAGACGCCGAGCAACAGCAAGCCCGCGCCCAGCACAAGGACGGGTTTGTAACCGCGACGGTCCGCCAACCAGCCGCCCAGCAGAGTCGCGGTCAGTGACAGCGTCAAACCGATTGAGGTGATCATCAGCGCCCGGCTGGCTGGAAAACCCAGTTCGCCGATCATAAGGCTGTTGAAGTAGACGAAAGCGAAAAAGAAGCCGCAGGTCATCGGCGCGATGACCGCCACGCCCAGCACGATCTGCCGCTTTTGCCACGCGAAGAGGGACCGGATCGGGTTCCTGAGCAGGCGGTCCTCCGACTTCGCAAGTTCGTACAGGGCGCTTTCCGGCATGGCGCGGCGGATCTGCCAGCCAATCCACGCGGCCAGCAGCCCCAGCAGAAAGGGAATACGCCAGCCCCATTCGCTGAACTGGTCCTCGGTGAGCAAAGCTGAGATGCCGCTCGAAATCAGCGTGCCGAAGAGCAAGCCGACACAGGTGCTGGCCTGGATCAGGCTGGAGGCGAGGCCGATGCGGCGTTCCGGGGTGTGCTCCATGACGTAGGTCACCGCGCCGCCCATTTCTCCGCCCAGCGAGAGTCCCTGAAACAGCCGGAGCAGCACCAGGAGCGCGGTGGCCGTATAGCCGATGTCGGCAAAGGCTGGCAGAAGACCGATACCGGCGGTCGGAATCGCCATGCCCAGCATGGACAGCGACAGGGCTTTTTTCCGGCCATGGCGGTCGCCGATGGCGCTAAAAATAATCGCTCCCAGCGGCCGCATGAAAAAACTGACGCTGAACACTGCAAATGCCGCGAGCATGGCCAGCCCGGGTTGTTCCTTCGGGAAGAAAGTCTGGCCGATAAAAAGCGAAAAGTGGCCGTAGAGGGCAAAGTCATACCACTCGATGGTATTACCCAGAATGCCGGCTATTACGGCCTTGCGCGTCGATGTGGGGATCGGGTTGGATTGGGGGAGCATTGGTGCTTTGGGGTTGCGGTTCCTGCAAACCGGGATTGTGCCCGAAAAATCCGGCCATGGGGTGTCCCCCAATCGGCCAAGCGTGGCGGCTCAACGGGAACCGACTTAAGCATTTCAACGATTACCCGACAGAGATCAGGAGGGTTATCCACACCACCAATGCCATCGGGAGAGTCCACATGAGTCTGCGCAAGCTGACCAAAATCCGTGGCTCATTCCCCAATGATGAGGTATTGATCAAGTTGTTCGAATTAGGGCTTTGCACTATCAGTCAGAATTGGATGATGCCCTTAAGGATTGGAAGCCGGCTCTCAAGCAATTTACTATTCTGTTCGAGGAACGAATCGAAATCGTTGAGGCTTGAAGAAAAGCCGCCACCACAACAATCGGACACCCCCATTTTACCAGTCAGCGACTGGCTTATTTGCGCTTCATCGATCAGAAAACCATGACCGACCTAGTCCTATCACCCACAACCGCAATGCTGGCTGCAGGCACCTTGTTACTCCTGAGTGTGCTCGCCAACCGTCTTTCCGATAACTTCGGGGTTCCCGCTCTTATCATGTTCTTGTTGGTCGGCATGTTGGCAGGTTCCGATGGGATCGGCGGTATTCACTTCGATAATCCAGCTGCCGCTAATTTTGTGGGCGTAATTGCTCTCGCCTACATCCTTTTTTCGGGGGGGCTGGATACGGAATGGCGTAGTGTTCGCCCTGTGCTGTGGCGTGCCACAATTCTTTCAACCTTTGGAGTGACAATCACAGCTGCCTTGGTAGGGGTATTTGTTTGGAAGGTGTTGGGATTTACTCTCAAGGAGGGGCTATTGCTTGGGGCCATCGTGTCCTCCACCGACGCAGCGGCCGTATTTTCCATCATGCGGGCACGTGGAGTCGGGTTGAGAGGACGTCTCAAACCGCTCTTGGAGTTAGAATCCGGGAGTAATGACCCAATGGCTGCATTCCTGACCATCGCGGCTATTGGTTGGCTTATGAGTCCCGAAATGTCGTGGCAGGAATTGTTAGTGTCTCTAGGGATTCGCATGACTATCGGTCTCCTAATAGGAGTTGCCATTGGTTTCATGGCGTCGTTTGTGCTCGACCGATTACGACTGGAGTACGATGGACTTTATCCGGTACTTAGCACCAGCATTGTGCTCTTGTCTTACAGTCTTAGTGACGTAATTAATAATGGGTAAACCCCCGGCTCTGCCGGGGAGACAGCAGCAGTTTGACATTTCCGGGAGTCCATCGAGGACACTCCACATCGTGAGCCGCCAAGCTAACGATAGTGGAGAATCCCGATGGACAAGTTAGAAAGCCTAAGTCACTCCAAGTGGGAGTGTAAATATCACATAGTGTTTATTCCGAAGTGCCGCCGCAAGACCTTGTACAAAGAGTTACGACCGTACTTGGGTGAGGTGTTCCGAAGATTGGCCCAGCAGAAGGAATGCCGGATTGAAGAGGGGCATCTGATGGGCGACCATGTTCATATACTGATCTCGATTCCGCCGAAGTACGCCGTGTCGGCAGTGGTGGGTTACATCAAGGGGAAAAGCGCGGTCCATTTAGCCCGTGTTTACGGCGAGCGGAAACGCAATTTTGTGGGGCAACATTTCTGGGCGAGGGGTTACTTCGTTTCGACGGTAGGTCGAGACGAGACGGTGATCCGTGAGTATATTCGTCACCAAGAGCATGAGGATCAGCGCTTCGATCAACTGAACCTCTGGCGTTGACTTTTTGGGCCACCCTGGGTGGCTCAAGAACTGCGGGGCCGCGTTAGCGTTCCCGTTTAGCCGCTTTGAGCGGCTCACATTCGAAAGCCCCCGGCT
>JAJRDJ010000031.1 GCA_028678445.1 Methylococcaceae bacterium | reverse complement strand
TCTTGCGACCGGCGCCCAGACGGTGAAGATGAAATTCGGTCACCATGGCGCCAATCATCCGGTGCAGGAACTGGCCACGGGACGCGTGCTTATCACCAGTCAGAATCACGGTTTTGCCGTGGACGAGGCCAGCCTGCCGGTCAATGTCCGCCCAACCTATCGCTCTCTCTTCGACGACAGCCTGCAGGGGATCGAGCTGACCGACCGGCCAGCGTTCAGCTTTCAGGGTCATCCCGAAGCCAGTCCCGGCCCCCATGATTTGAAGTCCCTGTTTGATCGGTTTATCGATCAGATGACCCAAGCCAGCCACTGAGAGCCGCCGCTGCATGTCCAAGAGAACCGACATCCATTCCATTCTGTTGCTTGGCGCTGGCCCGATCGTCATTGGCCAGGCCTGCGAATTCGATTACTCCGGAGCTCAGGCTTGCAAGGCGCTGAGGGAGGAAGGCTACCGGGTCATCCTCGTCAACTCCAACCCAGCCACCATCATGACCGACCCGGAGATGGCGGATGCGACCTACATCGAACCCATCGACTGGCAGACCGTCGCCCGTATCATCGAAAAGGAACGACCGCACGCCTTGCTGCCCACCATGGGCGGACAGACCGCGCTGAATTGCGCGCTGGATCTGGACCGGCATGGGGTTCTGGATCAATTCGGCGTGCAGATGATCGGTGCTTCGAAGGAAGCCATCGACAAGGCCGAGGACCGGCAGAAATTCAAGGACGCCATGACCAGTATCGGGCTGGGTTCGGCCCGATCCGGCGTGGCCCACACGCTGGAGGAAGCGTTGGCGTGTCTCGAACAAACAGGTTACCCCGCCATCATTCGCCCGTCCTTCACCCTGGGCGGCAGTGGCGGTGGTATTGCCTACAACCGGCAGGAATTTCTCGAAATCTGCGAGCGCGGGCTGGAGCTGTCGCCCACCCACGAGCTGCTGATCGAGGAATCGGTGCTGGGCTGGAAGGAATACGAGATGGAGGTGGTTCGCGATCACCAGGACAACTGTATCATCATTTGTTCCATCGAGAATTTTGACCCCATGGGGGTTCATACTGGTGACTCCCTCACTGTGGCGCCGGCGCAGACCCTGACCGACAAGGAATACCAGTTGATGCGCGACGCTTCGATTGCCGTGCTGCGGGAAATCGGTGTCGATACCGGCGGTTCGAACGTACAGTTCGCGATCAATCCGGACGATGGCCGGATGATCGTCATCGAGATGAATCCGCGCGTCAGTCGGTCTTCCGCGCTGGCGTCCAAGGCGACCGGTTTCCCGATCGCCAAGGTTGCCGCCAAGCTGGCGGTAGGCTACACCCTGGACGAGTTGCGCAACGAGATCACCGGCGGAGCTACGCCGGCGTCCTTCGAGCCGAGCATCGATTACGTCGTGACCAAGATGCCGCGTTTCACCTTTGAAAAATTTACGCAGGCCGATGACCGGCTAACCACCCAGATGAAATCGGTGGGCGAGGCGATGGCGATTGGCCGGACCTTCCAGGAATCCCTGCAGAAGGCCCTGCGCAGCCTCGAAATCGGTGTGGATGGGCTCACCGAAAAGCTGGATCTCACAGCCGACGGCGCCGTGGACAAGCTGGCGCGAGAACTCCGGCAACCGGGCGCCGACCGCATCTTCTATGTGGCCGATGCCTTCCGCCTGGGCTGGTCGCTGGAAAAAGTGCATCAGCACTGCTGGATCGATCCCTGGTTTCTGGCCCAGCTGGAAGACTTGATCGCCGAGGAGCGGGCGCTGACGGGCCGGGTGCTGGGCAGCCTGCAGGCGGACGAACTGTTCGCCCTGAAGCGCAAGGGTTTTTCGGACTCCCGGCTGGCCCGCCTGCTGGGCAGCCAGGAATTCCAGGTGCGCGCGGCGCGCCACAAGCTGGGCATCCGTCCGGTGTACAAGCGCATCGACTCCTGCGCGGCGGAATTCGCCACGGCAACCGCCTACCTGTATTCCACCTACGAGGAGGAATGCGAGGCGGCGCCCACGGATCGCCAGAAAGTGATTGTCCTAGGGGGTGGCCCCAACCGGATCGGTCAGGGCATCGAGTTCGATTACTGTTGTGTCCATGCCGCCATGGCGCTGCGCGAGGATGGCTACGAAACCATCATGATCAATTGCAACCCGGAAACGGTTTCCACCGACTTCGACACCTCGGACCGGCTCTATTTCGAGCCGCTGACGCTCGAGGATGTGCTGGAGATCATTCATCTGGAGCAGCCCTACGGCGTCATCGTCCAGTATGGCGGTCAGACCCCGCTGAAGCTGGCCCGGGCGCTGGAAGCCGCCAATGCGCCCATCATTGGTACGACTCCGGATTCCATCGATCTCGCCGAGGATCGCGAGCGGTTCCAGAAACTGGTCGACAAGCTGGGACTGAGACAGCCGCCCAACCGCACGGCGCGCTCGCAGGAAGAGGCGGTTCTGTGCGCCAGCGAGATCGGTTACCCGCTGGTGGTCCGGCCTTCCTATGTACTGGGCGGGCGGGCTATGGAAATCGTCTTTAACGACGAAGACCTCAAACGCTACATGCGCGAGGCGGTCAGCGTTTCCAACGAATCGCCGGTGTTGCTGGATAGGTTCCTGGACGATGCGATCGAGATGGACGTCGATGCCATCTGCGACGGCAAGCGGGTGCTGGTGGGCGGGTTGATGCAGCATATCGAACAGGCAGGCGTGCACTCCGGCGACTCGGCCTGCTCCATTCCCCCGTACGATCTGAGCGCCGCGCTGCAGGACACGATTCGCGACCAGGTCCGTCTGCTGGCGGAGTCCCTGGGCGTGATTGGCCTCATGAATACCCAGTTCGCCATTCAGGGCGAGGCTATCTACATTCTCGAAGTCAACCCGCGGGCCTCGCGCACCGCGCCGTTCGTCTCCAAGGCAACAGGCTATCAACTGGCGAAAATCGCCGCCCGCTGCATGGTCGGCAAGACCCTGGATGAACAGGGCATCATCGAGGAGCGCATACCGTCCTACTATTCGGTGAAAGAAGCGGTATTCCCCTTCATCAAGTTCCCCGGCGTGGACCCCTTGCTCGGACCTGAAATGAAATCGACGGGCGAGGTGATGGGCGTCGGCCGGACCTTCGGCGAGGCTTATGCCAAGGCACAGCGCGCGGCCAGTGTGAAGCTGCCGGAAACGGGCAACGTGCTCATCAGTATTCGCGAAAGCGACCGGCTCAAGGTGATTCCCATTGCCCGCGATCTCATCGCCAAGGGCTTCAAGCTGGTCGCGACACGGGGCACCGCGCGGTCTCTGGAAGCGGCCGGTATCGACTGCACCATCGTCAACAAAGTTTACGAGGGGCGGCCGCATGTGGTGGACATGATCAAGAATGGCGAGCTGCAATTCATCATCAATACCACCGAGGGCAAGCAGGCCATCGCCGACTCCTTCACGATTCGCCGGCAGGCCTTGCAGGACCAGATCACGTATACCACCACCATTTCCGGCGCCTGGGCCACCTGCTCGGCCCTCGGTGCTTTCGGCGCGGGTGATGTCAATTGCCTGCAGGATTTACACAAGACCTTACGCTGAGCGATCCCGCTCATCTCCAACAAACACTAATCATGCATAAAGTACCCTTGACCTTACGCGGCGCGGAAAAACTGCGTGAAGAACTGAGCCATCTCAAGACCGTGGTGCGTCCGCGCATCACCCAGGCCATCGCCGAAGCGCGGGCCCACGGTGACCTCAAGGAAAATGCCGAATATCACGCCGCTCGCGAGCAGCAGAGTTTCACCGAAGGGCGCATCAAGGAGATCGAGAGCAAGCTCTCCAACTGCCAAATAATCGACGTGACCCAGGTCAATGCTCATGGCAAGGTGGTGTTCGGCGCCACCGTCGATCTGGCCGACGCCGAAACCGGTGACGAAGTGAGCTACCAAATCGTCGGCGAGGACGAAGCCAACATCAAGCAAGGCATGATTTCGATTACCTCGCCCATCGCCCGCGCGCTGATCGGCAAGCGTGAAGGCGATGTGGCCACCGTGCAGGCCCCCGGCGGAGTGCGCGAATTCGATATCTGCGCGGTCCGGTATATCTGAGGGAGTTTCAAGTTAAGGCGGAGATCATCCGGCGTACCCGCGGAATCTAGCCTTTACTGAGATTCTTCCGATACAGCGTGATCACATGGCCGATGGCCTGGATCAGCTCGGCGGCGGTATCGGCGCGGATGGCCTCGGCCATGGCCTTGCGGTCCTCGCGCTCCGCCGCGTTCAGCCGCACCTTGACCAGTTCATGATGGTCGAGGGCCAGGTTGATTTCATTCAGCACCGTCGGGGTCAGTCCGTGCTGGCCGGTCATTACGACCGGTTTCAGGGCCTGGGCGCGGGCTTTCAGGAATTTCTTCAGTTCGGGTGTCACCCGTGTTGTCCTTTCGTTCATCATCTGGTGTAAGTCATGGCGCGTAGTCGCAGCAGCGGGCGGTGGTTGTCCGAGCATTTTTCCGATGAATACGTGAAGCAGGCCCAGGCGCTGGGCTATCGCTCGCGGGCG
>JAJRDJ010000030.1 GCA_028678445.1 Methylococcaceae bacterium | reverse complement strand
GGCAGGAAGAAGGTGGCGTCGAGAATGACCAGATCAGGGGATTCCAGCCGCTCGGCCAGCCATTCTGTGGATACCAGGGGGGATTTTGTTGCGGTAAGCATGATTTTCCTCCAGTTCTCAGGGTCCGGCGACCAGCAGGTTCACCAGAATTTGCTCATAAATCTCGGCAAGCACACCGATATCCGCTACCGGCACCCGCTCATCGATCTTGTGGATGGTACCGTTGAGAAGACCGAGCTCAAGCACCTCGGCTCCGGTTGGCGCGACAAAGCGGCCATCCGAAGTCCCGCCGCCGGTATCGGGACGCGCGCGCTGGCCCACTATTGTCTCCAATGCCGCCTGGGTGGCTTCAATCAGTTCCGTGCCGGTGGTCAGGAATGGCGCGCCCGAGAGCCGCCAGGCCAAATCGTAATGGACACCATGCTTGTCGAGTATGGCGTGCACCCGCTGTTTGAGTCTGTCCTCGGTCTGGGCGGTCGAGTAGCGGAAATTGATTGAGACGTCCAGGCGGCCCGGGATCACGTTTTCGGCGCCGGTGCCGGCCTGGATGTTGGACACCTGCAGGCGGGTGGGCGGAAAAAATGCGTTGCCTTCGTCCCAGACCTCGGCGGTGAGCTCCGCCAGCGCCGGGGCAAAGCGGTGGATCGGATTATCGGCCAGGTCGGGGTAGGCAACATGGCCTTGAATGCCATGTACGGTGAGCACGCCACACAACGAACCGCGCCGTCCTACACGGATCACATCGCCGAGCCGCTCGAAACTCGAGGGTTCGCCGATCAGGCACCAGTCGATTTTCTCGCCACGGGCAGCAAAGGTTTTCATAACCCGGACGACTCCATCCCGTGCATCGCCCTCTTCGTCACTGGTCAGTAAAATGGCGACCGAGCCCCGGTGAGCGGGGTAGCGCCCCACGAAGCGCTGCAACGCGGTCACCATGGCCGCTATACCACTTTTCATGTCGGCGGCACCGCGCCCATAAAGCTGGCCTTCATGGAACGTCGGTTCGAAGGGAGGGAAGCGCCATTCTTCCAAAGGACCCGGGGGGACGACATCCGTGTGACCCAACAGGACCAGCAAGGGTGCCGACTTACCGTGCCGCAGGTAGAGGTTCCGGGTCTCGCCGAAATCCAGCCATTCCAGGGTGAAATCCAGCGGTTGCAGGCGTTCCGCGATCAGGTCCATGCAGCCGGCGTCATCTGGGGTCACCGAGCGGCGGCGGATCAGTTCACAGGTCAGGACGAGGGTCTCGCTCATGGCAGTTCGGCATAGAGGTCGGAAACAAAGCCCAGCAGCAGCTTGTCGCCGGCTACCAGGATAGGGCGTTTGATTAAGGTCGGATGGGCGAGCATGAGCGCTAGGGCTTTCTCGCGGTCGATGTCCTGCCGGTCAGTCTCTGTGAGGCCGCGCCAGGTGGTGCTCTTGCGGTTCAGGAGGTTTTCCCAACCGAGGCGGCAGGCCCATTCGGTGAGAATGGCTTGGTCCACGCCCTCCGCCCGCAAATCATGCCATTCATGGGACAGTTCATGCGCCGTCAGCCAGGCGCTGGCTTTGCGGCAGGTATCACAGTTTTTCAGCCCGTAGAGCGCGAACATCTAAGGTCAGAGCTCCAGTTTTTCCAGTTCGGCGATGGTCGGTTCCTTGCGGCCGCCCGTCTCGCTGATAAACAGGGGCTCCTTGCGGACGGCCTCGAGCACGGCCAGGCGGATGTCATGGTGATCATAAAAGGGTCCGGCTTCCAGCCGCACCAGGGGCAGTCCCGCCGCCGCGCAAATGGTTCTCAAAGGATGCGTGGCGGGTACGTGGACTTTCTGGCCAGGCAGTTTGTGCTGTATGAGCTGGAGCGCGCAGGCAATGGACAGGTCGGACTGCTTGCACAGCACAAAGGGGAAGTGCTCCTCTCCCAGAGCTTCGAGCGCATCCCAAGCGGCGCCGGTACTAGACACCGAGCGCGGGGTGATGATGTCGGTGATGCGGATCTTGCCGAAGATCACGTAATCGTCGCCGATGGCCTTGCGCAAGGAATGAAAGAATTGCCGCTCTTCGGGGGAAAGGAGAAAATCCTGGCGGGTATAACTGACGCGAGGGGCTTTTCGCGAGCGGATCACGCGGTGCAAAACAAAAATCACCACCAGCAAGGCCGCCGCCCAAGCAAAGGGGATCCAACTCACGAGGCCCTCGGGACGGTGGAGAGCACAGGGCAGATCGCGGACCTGTCAGTCAAGGTTCAGTGGCTCCTGTAGCTCTGATTTTTACGGGACGCGGCAGTTTAGGCTGTCAATAGGTATTCTGGATTATACGGCAAGACTGGACAGCCGCCATGACTGGTTCAGGGCGGGAGTTCATCCTCCGAAAGCAGGCGCATGCCGCTTTCCTCGGAGTCGGTACCGTTCTCGGCCAGTTTGACCATCAGCCTGACCTCGTTCTGCGAATCGGCGGCGCGCAGAGCCTCTTCATAGGCAATCCTGCCCGCGCGATAGAGCTCGAACAAACACTGATCGAAGGTTTGCATACCCTGCTCGCGCGAGTGTTTCATCAGGTCTTTCAGCTTGTGTACTTCACCCTTGCGGATCAGGTCGGCCGCGCGGGGCGTATTGATCAGGATTTCGATAGCGGGATGCCGGCCCCTCCCATCGATGCCGCAAACCAGTTGCTGGGCGATAATGGCGCGAAGATTGAGCGACAGATCCATGAATAGCTGCGGGTGCATCTCTTCAGGGAAAAAATGCTGGATCCGGTCGATGGCCTGGTTGGCGTTGTTGGCGTGCAGGGTGCTCAGACACAAATGGCCGGTCTCGGCGAAGGTGATGACCTGCTGCATGGTCTCACGGGTGCGGATTTCGCCGATCAGGATGACATCAGGCGCCTGGCGCAGGGTATTTTTCAGCGCCACGTCGAAAGACTCGGTGTCGATACCCACTTCGCGCTGGGTAACTATGCAGCCGAGATGCGGATGGACATATTCCAGAGGATTTTCAATGGTAATGATGTGACCATTGGAATTCTCGTTGCGATGGCGGATTAGCGAAGCCAGCGAGGTTGATTTCCCTGTGCCGGTGCCGCCGACAAAGAGGATCAAGCCCCGCTTGTGCATCACCAATTCACTGAGGATGGGTGGCAGCGACAGGTCCCCCCATGAGGGTACATCGCTCTGAATGCGGCGGACGACCATGGCCGCGCAGGCGCGCTGCATCAACGCGCTGATGCGGAAGCGGCCGAGTCCTGGCGATTCGATCGCGAAATTGCACTCATGGGTTATTTCATACTCCTCGCGTTGCTTCGCATTCATGATGCTGGTCACTACCTGCAAGGCTTGCTCCTTGCTCAATTTCTTGCGCGAAATGGGCTGGAGCAGCCCATTCACCTTGATGCAGGGCTCCTTCTCCGCCGTAATGAACAAGTCCGACGCCTGATTGCGCGTCATGATTTCTAGCAAGGCAGTAAAGCTCATGGGTTTGAAGAAAGTCAGAAGGCGGCCTTGTTCTGGGATTTGGTGTGGGCAATCTGGCGGGTAACGAGTCCTTTCTCGACCAGTTCCTGGAGATGTTGATCCAGGGTCTGCATACCATCACGGCGGCCGGTCTGGATAGCAGAATACATCTGTGCGACCTTGTCCTCCCGGATCAGGTTGCGGATGGCGGGCGTACCCACCATGATTTCCCACGCGGCCGTGCGCCCGCCGCCGACCTTTTTCAGAAGGGCCTGGGAGATGACGGCCTGGAGGGATTCCGACAGCATGGAGCGGATCACGCCTTTTTCGGCGGCGGGGAACACGTCGATGATCCGATCGATGGTTTTGGCGGCGGAGTTGGTGTGCAGTGTGCCAAAAACCAGATGCCCCGTTTCGGCGGCTGTCAGGGCCAGGCGGATCGTTTCAAGATCACGCATTTCGCCGACGAGAATCACGTCCGGGTCTTCACGCAAGGCCGAGCGCAGCGCCTCGTTGAAGCCCAGCGTGTCCCGGTGTACTTCGCGCTGGTTAATCAGGCACTTCTTGCTTTCGTGGACAAATTCGATGGGGTCCTCGATGGTCAGGATGTGGGCATAATCATTCGAATTCACATGGTCGACCATCGCCGCCAGTGTGGTGGATTTACCCGAACCAGTGGGTCCGGTGACCAGAATCAGTCCGCGCGGTTGCCGGGTTACGTCCTGGAAGAACTTGGGGCAGCCGAGCTCTTCCAGCGTGAGAATCTTGGCGGGAATCGTACGGAAAACCGCCGCCGAGCCCCGATTCTGGTTAAAGGCGTTGACACGAAAGCGGGCGACACCGGGCAATTCGAAGGAAAAGTCACACTCCAGGAATTCTTCGTAATCCCGGCGCTGCTTGTCGTTCATGACGTCATAGACCAGCGCGTGGACTTCCTTGGTGTCCAGGGGCGGCACGTTAATGCGGCGGATGTCGCCGTCGACGCGGATCATTGGCGGTAAACCCGCCGACAGATGCAGGTCGGAGGCGTTGTTCTTGAACGAGAAGGCGAGGAGATCGCTAATATCCATGCAGGCAATGAGGATTGGCTTGTGTAACCAAGGGTCAGCGGCTACGCTGTGAGGTAGTTTGATGCACCCTCAACATGAAGGCGCTTGTTTTCGGTGTTTCGCAGCCCACTGACCGCTGATGGCAAAGTATAGAGCATTCCAATTTCATCCATGCCGTCTTTGATCGCGGAACAACTTGAGGCGGTGCGACAACGCATTGCCGTCGCCGAACGCATGGCCGGCAGGCCAGCCGGTTCGGTGCGTGTGATAGCCGTCAGCAAGGGGCATCCGGCGGCGGCTTTGCGCGAAGCGGTCCGCGCCGGCCAGCGGCATTTTGGCGAAAACTACCTGCAGGAAGCTTTGCCCAAGCAGGACGCGCTGGCGAATGAGCCTGGCCTGATTTGGCATTTCATCGGCCCGC
>JAJRDJ010000222.1 GCA_028678445.1 Methylococcaceae bacterium | reverse complement strand
TCGCCACGGTGTACCGGGTATTGACTCAGTTCGAATCCGCCGGCCTCGTCATCCGCCACCACTTTGAGGGTGGCACCTCGGTTTTTGAACTAAACCGGGGGGGCCACCACGATCATATCGTGTGTGTGCAGTGCGGTCGGGTTGAAGAATTTCAGGATGAGACCATCGAAAGGTTGCAAAATGAAATCGCCCAGCGGAAAAACTTTGTGCTGACAGACCACTCCCTCTGCCTATACGGGATCTGTGCCGATTGTCAAACACTTCGCCTTCACGCCTGACCCGCCCGTATCGCCTTGATTAAGGCGAACAATTTGCCCAACATGTTCAAGCCCCTTATTTTCTTTATAGGCCTGCGTTATACGCGGGCCAAGCGCAGAACCGGATTTATCTCCTTCATCACTCTGACATCGATATTGGGCATAGCGCTGGGTGTTGCGGCGCTAATCACGGTGTTATCGGTCATGAATGGCTTCGAGGCCGAATTGCGCGACCGCATTCTGGGCATGACCTCTCATGCTTCCATTACTGGTGTCGATGGTCAGTTGCGTGATTGGCAGGCGCTGGAAACCACACTTAAAGCGGAATCACGGGTGACTGGCTGGGCTCCCTATGTCGAGGGGCAAGCGATGATTAATTCGGACCGGCGCGTCAGCGGTTCATTACTCAGGGGCATACTGCCCGAGTATGAGCCACGGGTTTCGGAAGTCGCTACACGCCTGGTGTCCGGCAAACTGACGGAACTCAAGGCGGGCGAATTTGGCATCATCCTGGGCGCCGAACTGGCGGAGCATCTCGGCGTGATTCCGGGCGATAAAGTGACGGTGATCACACCGCAAGTAACCGCTACACCCGCTGGCATCCTGCCGAGGCTCAAGCGCTTTACCGTGGTGGGTACGTTTCATGTTGGGATGTTCGAATATGATAGAAATCTGGCCTTGATCAATCTGGATGATGCGTCGCGGCTTTTCGCCATGGAAGATGCCATCTCTGGCTTGCGACTGAAAGTCGATGATGTCTTCTACGCCCGGCAAATCGCCGGGGAAATTGGACCGCGTTTACCAGGCCAGTACATGATCACGGACTGGACCCAGGCACACAGTAACTTTTTCAGAGCCATTCAGACAGAAAAGCGGGTAATGTTCATCATCCTCCTGCTTATTGTGGCAGTTGCCGCATTCAATATTGTTTCCACGCTGGTCATGGTGGTCACCGATAAACGGCCTGACATCGCGATTCTTCGTACACAGGGAATGACTCCGGCTTCAGTCATGGGGATTTTTGTCGTGCTGGGAACGGTTATCGGCTTATTCGGTACGCTGATAGGCGGTATCGGTGGGATACTGCTTGCAGTAAATGTGGAAACTGTAGTGCCGTTTATCGAAAAATTATTCGGTGTGCGCTTTCTCTCCGCCGATGTCTATTACATCAGCGAGCTTCCTTCGAAACTCATCTGGAAAGACGTTTACCATATTACCGGTGTTGCTTTCCTGCTCTCGGTTATTGCCACCCTTTATCCGGCTTGGCAGGCGTCACGCATTAAGCCTGCCGAGGAATTACGCTATGAGTGAGCCACCCGTTCTCTCGTGTCAGCATTTGCATAAGCGCTTTACTCAAGGCGGTCTGGATGTCAATGTGCTCGAGGATATCAGCCTGTCGATAGGGGTCGGCGAACGCGTAGCCATCATGGGGGCTTCTGGTTCGGGTAAGAGTACACTTCTGCATTTATTGGGCGGCCTCGATGCACCTACTTCCGGCGCGATACAACTGGATGGTCATACCATTTCCGAATTGAATGAGCGCTCACTCTCGGAACTGAGGAACCGAGCACTCGGCTTCATCTATCAATTCCATCACTTGCTGGGAGAATTTACCCTTCTCGAGAATGTAGCCATGCCCTTGTTGATAGGTAAGATGAGTATTAATTTGGCTCAGGAACGCGCCAGTGGAATGCTTAATAGGGTCGGTCTGAGTAACAGAATGAGACACAAACCCGGCGAGCTATCCGGCGGTGAGAGACAACGCGCAGCAATTGCAAGAGCATTGGTAACTCACCCAAAATGTGTTCTCGCCGACGAACCCACTGGCAATCTTGACCGCAAGACGGCGGAGCGGGTGTATGGCTTGATGTTGGAGTTAAATGGGGAATATGGAGTGAGTTTTCTCGTAGTCACTCATGATGTGACGCTGGCGCAACGGATGGACACTCTGCTGCGACTTGAGGATGGCCGACTAGTCCGGGACTAACAGAAAAGCCACTGGTTTTCGAGCCAGCCAAGCGCTGGAAGTGGCCTTGTATCACACCCTTGGCACGTTACCCGAACCCCAATTCACCCACAGATTTTTCTGAGGAGCCAACCAGTGTAGGTGCCGCTGCCGATGCCGCTGCCGGCAGCGTCAATGCCGGGATGTCCCTTTATTGACTCGATACCGTCTGATCCCCGGCCTGGGATACCAACATCTTGCACTCCTGCGTGTCCTGCGGGATGGCCGCCGCATTGGAATCTTTGTGACTGTCAACCACAAGCTCCCAGCGCGTGTTCGGCGCACCCCGATAACAAATCGAATATTGTAATAGTTACTACATACGACTTGAGTTTCTACTGCTCAAAATGGTTATAAATAGCATATCGCGCCTCAGATAATGCCGCAGATTATTACTCGAAATTTCGTCTACAACAGACCTATTTCATATGCGCAATAATAAACCCAAATACTATAGATGTTTAGCCTTATAATACTGGGTTCTTTGCTAGCTGCTTATAAACCCACTCAGCCAGCTCTCAATAGCCTCCCATCGTGCTGAGATGTGCTATCAATGAAGTTGACAATTAAAATGGGACCAGACTCCTAACACTTCCAATCGTGCTAATAGTATCTTTCACATTAGCTGTGGTTTGATTCCGTTTCGCTTGTTCAAGCTCCATCTCGCCCTTCACCTGATCGCGCTGGCGATTGTACTGCTCCGCCTGGTCCTTGGTTATTTGCGCATCAGATCGTCCTCGCGACGCATTCAGATAAGCGGTGTCTGAACCCGCCCCCAAGCTACCAGCCGAAGGACCTGAAGGGGTGACGGCACAAGCGGAAAATGCAACGATGCATACTGATGAGAGTGCCAGATTTGCTAACTTCATTGTTACCTCCATAAAAGGAATAGAACCAGTTTAGTATCTACCTGGAACAACTACCGTGGTGTTGTTTGGCCGAGATATATTTGACTCCCATGCTCTTACTTCAGCCTCGTCCCTTAGACCCTCCTTACGAAGCAATTGATCCTCCCTGATTGATTGCCGATCTATTGCCTTTGTTTGCATGGCATTAAATTGAGCCGCCTTCGTTTCCGCATCCGTCATGTGGAATTGCCCCGCATTTGGCGTCGGATTGACTATGCAGCCTGTTAAGCAGGTAAAGACAACAAATGATAATGTGTTTTTTCCCATCAAAATGGCCTCGTCAAAGCGTTACACACGCAGTAAAAGCTGCCCCTGCGCCATGAAATGGTAATATTACTTACCATGAGTCGAATTTTCAACACTCATCCCAGCAAAGCCTCACCCTGCGCCAGCTTGGGCAGATCGCCGTTCAGGCCCATCGCATAACTCATCGCCAGTTTCTTGGCGGGCTTCAGCCGCTCGGCCAGCTCCAGTCCGATATTGCGGATCAAGCGCAGGGGCGGATGGGCATTGCCAAAAGCCCGATAGAAGGCATCCATCGCCGTCATCATCACCAGATTATTGCGCCGGCGCATCCGTTCATAGCGGGAGAGGACCACCTGAGCTCCGAGATCGGTACCCTTCCGCTGCGCGTCTATCAGCACCTCGGCCAGCGCCGCCGCATCCAGCAGCCCGATATTGACACCCTGCCCCGCCAGTGGATGAATCATGTGCGCGGCATCACCAATGAGGGCCACGCCTTCCTTCGTGTACCGCAGCGCATGCTGCCGCCGCAGCGGGAAACTGCCCCTGGCGGTGATGGCCTTGATCTCGCCCAGGCAATCCGGGAAGGTCTTAAGCAGTTCGGCCAGCAGCGCTTCGTCCGGGAGCGCCCGTAGTCGCTTTACCTCCTCGGGCGTGTTGTACCAGACCAGCGAGGCATGCGCGCCGGACAAGGGCAGGAGCGCCTGTGGTCCCGTCGGCGTGAAGCGCTGCCAGGTGATGTCCTGCTGCCCGCAGGCGGTATCCACCGTCAGCACCAGCGCATGCTGCTCGTAATCCCAGCCGCTGACGCCCATGCCCGCCGCCTGCCGTACTTTCGAAAAACCACCATCGGCCGCCACCAGCAAGCGGCCTGTGAGCACCCGGCCATCTTCCAGTTCAACCGAGGAACCGGACGGGCTGTAGTTGACCGCACGGGTTTTGGCCGGGCAGATCAGCTCTACGTTGTCGAAGTCATCAAGCCGCTCCAGCGCAGCCAATTGAATGATGCGATTTTCGACGATGTGCCCCAGCACCGGTTCGTTAATGTCCTCGCTGCGGAATTCCACATCCCCGCGATCTTCCCAGACCCGCATGCGCCGATACGGGCACAGCCGCCGCTCTACGATGCCGGGCCAGGCGCCGATGGTTTTCAGAATGCAGGCAGAGGCCACGCTCACGGCGGAAACGCGCAGGTCATGCGGCTGCTCGGGCGAGAACGTCACCGGCGGCGTCTCTTCCAGGACCGCCACCCGGAGGCCACTTCCGCCCAGCGCACACCCCAGCGTGGCACCCACCATGCCGCCACCGACGATCAGGACATCGTATTCGTTGTTCATGTTCGGCTCCTTGTGTTCGCTGAATTATCCATCATCGCTCGCACCGTTC
>JAJRDJ010000221.1 GCA_028678445.1 Methylococcaceae bacterium | reverse complement strand
TGGAAGGGCCCAAATTTCTGAAGAAGGATGGCTGGTACTACATTCTGGCCCCGGCTGGCGGCGTGGAAACGGGCTGGCAGGTTGCACTGCGGTCGAGGCAGATCTACGGTCCTTACGAGCACAAGATCGTGTTGGCCCAGGGCGACACCGACATCAACGGTCCGCATCAGGGGGCGCTGGTGGATACCCGGAACGGGGAATGGTGGTTCATCCATTTTCAGGATGCGGGCCTCTACGGCCGGGTGACTCACTTACAGCCTGTGCAGTGGGAGGATGGGTGGCCGCTCATGGGCAAAGATTGCGAGCCGGTGCAGCGTCATGCCAAGCCGAAGCTTCCCCCGCAGCCGCGCTGCGCCCCCCAGACGAGCGATGAGTTCACAGGCCCGCAGTTGGGCCTGCAATGGCAATGGCACGCCAATCATCACGACGACTGGTGTTCGCTCGCCGCCCGGCCCGGCTGGCTCCGCTTGTTTCCCCAGCCGGCTGTGACTCCGCCCAGCGAACAGCCGAACCTGCTGCTCCAGAAACTCCCCGCACGGAGCTTCACGGTGGAAACCGCGCTGGAATTCCACCCCGGTCAGGACGGAGAGGAAGCGGGCCTGGTTGTCACGGGCCAGACTCAGGTCATGCTGGGGATCCAACGCCGCGGAACAGCCAATTGGGTTGTCTGGCGCGCCAACGACCGGCAGGAATACGTCCGGGAAACCAAGTCCAGCCTCGTCAGATTTCGCGTGGCTATGCGGGACGGCGGGCTGTGCTCGTTCAGTTTTGCCGATGCCGGCACCCTTCTCCCGCTCCCGGCAACCTTTCAGGCCCACAAAGGTGTCTGGATCGGCGGGAAGGTGGGATTGTACAGCTTGCGCCGCAGCCATCATCCGCCTCACGGCCACGCGGACGTGGATTATTTCCGGTTTGAGTAGGCAAACATATGATGTCTCGCGCAAAGAATCTGCTTGTGGCTCTGGCTGCCGGCCTGATGGCCTGTTCCGGGGCTGGAACCCCATGGCTTCAGGCGGCCCCGGCGTTGCCTGCCGTGCCCGACCGCGTGTTCACCATCACGGATTTTGGCGGCCTCGGGGATGGGGTGGCCACCAACACCGCGGCCATCCAGGCGGCCATCCAGGCGGCCGGGGCGAAAGGCGGCGGCACCGTCGTCATCCCCGCCGGGGTTTTCCTCAGCGGCCCGCTGCGGCTCGAGGACCGGATCCGGCTGCACCTGGAGCGCGGCGCGATCCTGCGGATGCTGCCTCTGGAAAAATACCCCGGCGGTACGGTGAACCCGGACGATTTCATCGGCGGGAACAAGCTGAAGGATGTCGCCATCACCGGGGTGGGCATGATCGATGGCCAGGGTGCGGCCTGGTGGCCGTATGCCAAGGTGAAGGATGCCGTTCGCCCCCGCCTGATTGCCCTCTCGAGTTGCGAGCGCGTGCTGATCGAGAATGTCACGCTCACCAATTCGCCCAAGTTCCACATCGCCGTCGGCGGCCCCTCCACCGACGTCACCGTGCGCCGCGTCACCGTCCGGGCCAACTCCTCGTCTGATCCCGTCCTGCCGAGCCACAACACCGACGCGTGCAATGTCACCGCCAGGCGCGCCTTGATCCAGGATTGCGACATCAGTGTGGGCGATGACAATTTCACCTGCGGCGGCGGGACTTCGGACGTGCTCATCACCAATTGCACCTATGGCGCCGGCCACGGCGTCTCCATCGGCAGCTACACCCGGGGCGGGGTGTCGAATTTCACGGTCGTCAACTGCACCTTCAACGGCACGGATCACGGCATCCGGATCAAGTCCGACCGCGACCGCGGGGGGCTCCTGCACAATCTCCGCTATTTGAACCTGCGCATGACGAATGTGGAGATGCCCATTCTGGTTTACGGGGCTTACCTGGCCACCAACCGGGAGTTCCGGCTGCTCCACAAGTTGACGCCCCCGATCGCGGCCCGCTACCCCGCCGCGCCCGTCACCATATTGACCCCGATGTACCGCAACATCGTCTTCAGCAACCTCACCGCCACCGCCCAGGCCGGGCGCCGGGCCGGACTGCTCTGGGGCCTGCCTGAGGCGTCCATCACCAACGTCCTGTTGCAGCAGGTCCGCATCACCGCCGACGCGCCCTTCGGTATCTACAACGCCCGGGGCGTGCGGTTTGTGGACTGCGAGATCAGGACGCCCCAGGGGCTGAACCAGTTGATGGTCACCAACGCGCAGGTCAGCGTCGCTCCGTAGCCGCCCGATGCCCACTCCCCTTCGCCTATCCTGCTCGATCGTCGGCCGGTTGGTCGCGCCCCCGCTGGGCGCTCCGCCATTCGCCGCCCCAATCCAGCCGCGCGCGGATGCTCCGTTCATCATGCGGCTCTGTGTGTTTGGGTGGGCGCGACTCCCGCAGATGCCGGCCTCGCCATGAACTATCGCCCACTGGGACGCACCGACATTGCGGTGTCTGAGATCAGCCTCGGCTGCTGGACCCTGGGCGGACTGAACTGGGTGGACGGCCAGGTAAACGGTTGGGCCGAGGTCAACGAGGACGACATCACCGCGGCGGTCAAGCGCGCGGTGGACGCGGGCGTGAACCATTTTGATAACGCCGACGTTTACGGCAACGGCCGTGCGGAGCGGATGCTGGCCCGCGTGCTGAAGACGCTGGGACTCAAGTCGGAACAGTTCATCGTCGCCACCAAGGTCGGTCACTTCCGCGGCACGGCGGAACACGCCTATGACCCGATCCACATCCGCCACCAGTGCGAGCAGTCGCTCCGAAATCTGCAGCGCGATTATGTGGACATTTATTATCTGCACCATGGCGATTTCGGGCCGGACGGGGAATGGCTGGGAGGCGCGGCCGCGACGCTCGATGCCCTGGTGAAGGAAGGCAAAGTCCGGATCAAGGGCCAGTCGGCCTACAGCGATGCCGACTTTGCTCGCGCCGTGCCGGTGGTCAAACCGGCGGTGCTCCAATCCTGGGGCAACGCGTTGCGCCCCAACTTCATCAAGCCGGACAGCGCCGTCGGTCGGCTGCTGGCCGAGCACGGGATGTCCTTTGTGGCTTTCAGCCCCCTCCAGAAGGGCATTCTGCTGGACAAATTCGACCCGGACCATCCTCCAACCTTTGAGGAGGGGGACGTGCGGTCCACCGATGCGCGTTTCCAGCCGGAGTTTCTCCGGGCGATGAAACCGAGGCTCGCCAGGCTCAAGACCCGCTTTGGGGCAACGACCGGGGACCTGGCCGCGGTGGCTCTGCGCTATGTCCTCAACCATCCGAATGTCGCCTGCGTGATCCCCGGTTTCCGTAACGAGTCGCAGGTGGCCTGCAACCTGGGCGGAGTGACCCGCCGGCTGAGTGACGAGGACATCGCCTTTATTGACCGAGCTTTAGCATCCACCTAACCACACCAGGACCCATGCCGTGATTCAACTCGACCGCCTCCCGATCCCATCCTCCATCGTCGGTGCGAAGTTCTGTTATGCACTGGCCATCTTGGGCGGCTTGACCCTGACCTCCGCCCGGGCCGATGGGCCGGTCGATGTCCTGCCGGTGAGCCTCAGCCAGGGCGCGGTGGCGCTGCACGCGGACTGGAAGTTTAAATATCTGCCATCAACCGATCTCGGCGGTGACAAGGCATTTTATCAACCCTCGTTCGATGTGTCCGCCTGGAATTCCATTCCGGTGCCGAGCCACTGGGAGCTTCATGGGTTTGCTGAGCCTCAATACGCATCCGAGGTGAAAGAGGGCTCGGGCTTGTATCGGCGCACTTTCCGGATCCCGGAGAGCTGGCGTGAACATCGAGTTTTCATGCGATTCGACGGTGTGCTTTTCGGCATGACCGCTTACTTGAACGGAAAAGAGATCGGGACGTGGGAGAGCGCTTTCAACCCGGTTACGTTCGATATTTCCGACAGCTTAATGCCTGCCGATTCGGAGAATATTCTGGCCGTGCATGTCACCACCCGAAGCAAAGGATGGGACTTCGATACGATGGATTGCTGGGGACTTTCCGGCATCTACCGCGAAGTGACGCTCTTCGCGCTCCCTCCAACGCATCTCAAGGATTACACGGTTCGGACCACGCTTGGCGCCGACGGTTCGGCCAGGCTTGGTTTGGAAGTCGTCGCGAGCGCAGAGGCAGCTCTGACGGCGAGACTCTCCGCTCCGGACGGCAAGGTGATTAACGAGTCTCAGATCAGCCTGGGAACGGACGGCCGGGGCTCGACGGAGGTTGTCCTGCATCAACCGCGGCTCTGGACGGCTGAAACTCCGGTTCTTTATGGGTTGGAACTGGACCTGCAATCGGGCGGGAAACTGCTTCAGCGCTTCATGGATCGGATCGGCATCAGGCAGGTCACCATCGAGAAGGACATTTTCAAACTCAACGGCACACCGATCAAGCTGCGCGGCATTGACCATCACGAGATCTGGCCGAATGTGGGTCGCGCCGCGACCGAGGAATTGCTGCGTCGCGAT
>JAJRDJ010000029.1 GCA_028678445.1 Methylococcaceae bacterium | reverse complement strand
GCTTAGATGATTTTTTTGGCTGCGCCTTTGCTTCCCTGGTTCTGGTCGATTGCTTAGCTGACTCCTTCGTCTGACTGGTTACAGGCGAAATCTTCTGCTGACCGTTTACGGCCGAGGGCTTCGAGACTTTGCCAAGCAGGCTTTTCAGCGATTTTTGTTTGCGCTTCAGAATATCCAGCCTGTCAGTCAAAGTGGCCATACGTTTTAACGTTTCCGATTGCATGGCCACCAGCCGGCGCACCCGCTCGTCCTTGAGACTACTCAGCGGGATTTTTTCTATTTTTTCCTGGATCTCCTTGAAATCACCACAATCATCGGAGAGGAGGCCACCGATCATCCGATGCAGCTCCAAAGCGGTCCCTCCTGTCTCAACCGGACGTTTGAGCAACTCCCGGCAGACATCGGCACGTTCGGCGGGCGTTTTCTGAGCCAGCTTGGTGCCAAAATCCAGCAATTCATCCAGGTCCTCCCGCGAATAGGGGTCACCACGGGGTGCTTCCTGCACAGTTACGTGCTTCTTGGCGGCGCATCCCGTCATGAGCAAAAGGATAATCACTAGGCCAATATGGCCTTTGGAAGGAGAGTACATCTGTTGGTGGGGTAAGAAATTCATTATGACTCGGGAGGGATATTAAGTGTGTCGGGATTCTGGTCATCGATATGTTCCAGCACTCCATGAGTCAGCTTTCCGTCACCTGGCTGTGACACATTCTCGAGAGTTTCTACCAAGGGTGTCCCGGTCTTATCGTCGACTTCGTGCTGGTCAGAGTGATTCAATTTTTCGCATTCCATCAGGCGGGTGCGCAGCGCTTCAAGTATTTGGCCCAAGTCGGCAAAATCTGCCGGTCCTGTAATAGTGACAGGCCCTTCGAAATTTCCTCTCCCCAGTTTGCGAATGGAGACATCCAGCTGCCGCAACGAACGCTCCAGATACACCAGCAATGCGAAGATAAAGGCAATAGAAATTCCCAGCAGAGCGGCGAATTTCGCCTGTAGCGCTTGGCCTCGAGTTTCCGATTGTTGGCGCATTTGGTTGAATTCAAGGTCGACGTGATCTTCAAAGGCGCGCGACAAGGCGGAAGCGGCCTCGCGTAAACCTACAAAGGCCTGCTCGACTGGCAACTTGGGAAGACTTGAGGAATCCGACTCCTCCGATCCAATAATCTGGTGATAAATCAATACCTCCTTTTCCGACAATTCGCTGGCCAAGAGGATAATTGCGTTATCCACGGATAACTTCTGCAATTCTTCTATGGCTAGGCGAAAGGAGGCCCGAGCGGTTTCGTAGGATTGGCGCTCATAGGGCTGACGCAGGCTCGGGTCAGCCAGGAGAACAAACAACCGGGCCTTGCGTTCGATGTCGGAGGTCTTCTGCAGAACCAGGTTAACCGCCTTGGTTTGCTCATACACTTTGTAATGGTTATCCCTGCCTAACACGGCGGTTTCTTCCACAGTCCGCCCGGCGTACAGGACGCCGGCAATCAGAGGCATAACAGCTATCGCAAAGCCAATAACAATCAGCGATTTAAGGGAGTGGAAGCGGGGAAATTTCACTGGGAGCAAGGACCTCTCGGCGTTTGAGTGTATGGATGTATCCCGCGTAACGAGAGAAGGGTGGCGTCAAGTTCCGGTGAGAGCGGGGCATTACCGTTCTAGTCTAGTCAAGTCAAGCAGGTTGACGCAAGCAATCCAGCCCCAACCAGTCGCAGAGGCTGATATTCAACAGCCCGAGTCTCGATCTGAATTGCTGGTGACTGGCAATTGACCGGCATCAGTCCTGGATGGCTTTCAGTCTTGATTAAGGTTGGAAGTGTAAACTTGGGCTAACAGCAATGTCAGGGGGGGGAAGGGTTTTGGTAGCGCTTGCCATCTTCCAGTCTCTTGCACGAAGATAATCCACGCTGAAGGGGGGAAAGTTTCTGCAGAGAGTGAACCCGGTCAGGTCACCCTGGTAACGATGATCCGTAAAAGCCACAGGAATCAGGGTACTCCACCCTCGCCATTAAGCACGAGGAATAGCCAATCAACCGCTATCATGACCAGCCATTGGCGATCCCGCCGCCTTCCGCGGAAGACCTCGAATCCTCTAGTTGAGCAACAAAAATTTGCACCATGAATGAAGACCAGACCCCTCTGGACGCCCGGATCTCACTCGCGCACGGCAATGGCGGCCGTTTAATGCGTGACTTGATTGACGGAGTTTTTGCCCGAGCCTTGGGCAGTTCCCTGGATACCCATGTCGATGCGGCGCGCTTGCCGTTCGATGATGTGGAGGCGGACTGGTTCATCACCACGGATGGTTTCACCGTCGAGCCGCTGGAGTTTCCCGGCGGGGATATCGGCAGCCTGGCGGTGCATGGCACGGTCAACGACCTCGCGGTGTCCGGCGCCGAGCCGCGCTATCTTAGCCTCAACGTCTTCATCGAGGAAGGACTGGAGATCGCCGTGCTGGAGCGCATCAGCCGCTCCATTGCCCGTGCTTGCGAGGAATCGGGAGTGCGTGTCCTCGCCGGCGACACCAAGGTGGTCCGGCGCGGCCAGGGCGGTGGGCTATACCTGGCAACCACGGGAATTGGCCTCCGCCGTGCGGGCATCCAGCTGGGCCTCGACCGTGTCCAACGGGGAGATCGCCTGATTGTCAGCGGCACGCTAGGCGATCACGGCACGGCTGTCATGCTGGCCCGGGAACAGTTCGGGCTGTCGGGAAATCTGCGGTCCGACGCCACCAGCGTGCTGCCGGTCACGGCCATCCTGCTGCAAAACTCGGGGCTGCGCTTTATGCGTGACCCCACCCGTGGTGGCGTGGCGACCGTCGCGCACGATATCGCCTCGGCCACGGCGGCCTGCGTGCGGCTGCTCGAGGCAGATTTGCCAGTCCGGCAGGAAGTCCATGGCGTGTGCGAAATCCTCGGGTACGACCCCTATTATCTGGCCTCGGAAGGCCGGGTCGTCGCCGTTCTGAGCCCGGAAGCGGCCGAGCCGGCCGTGGCGGCCCTGCACGCCGGCGGTTTCACTGACGCCCGGGTGATCGGTGCGATCGAACCCGGAACGCCACGGGTAATCCTGGAGACGCGACTAGGCGGCGAGCGGATTCTTCCGGAACTGGAGGACGATCCCCTGCCCCGGATTTGCTGATCCGGATGATCAGCCGGCTTTCTCCTTGTTGTCTTCGACTTTGGCTTCGGCCTTGGCCGGGTCCGGCTCCGAAGTTTTCTCATCCTTGCCGGTATCCGGATCGTTCATGGCGGAACGGAAACCCTTGATGGCCGAACCAAGGTCACCGCCGATGTTGCGCAAGCGCTTGGTGCCAAACAGCACCAGCACTATCAAAAAAAGCAGAACGAGTTCCCAAACGCCAATACCCATGACAACCTCCAGAAAGTAATAATAGCCCGGGCATCTTACCGGATTTAACGTGAAACAGAGCTGAATGATGCAGGGTTGGCCTCTATAGATGGCGGCTCTGAGGGAGGGGAAACCTGACCATGCGGGTAGGCAGGTCATCAGGCAAATCCGGTTTCACTCCATTAACTGACTGATTGGTCATTAAAAAATGCCCGCCATCAACCCGCTAAACAGAATTCATGAGGACGGGCACGCGCCGGCCTTCACAGACATGGAATTAGTGCCTTGCAACACCCCAACCCGCGCAGGATTTGGGCTATCTGCCTGGCTCTGGGCTCCGTGGTTCCCAGTGCGTGGAGGCGCAAGCCACTCAGACCTAGGTCGCTACAGAGTCCGGAGCAGTGACAGGCGCAAGAGAAAAAATGACACTGGTTAAACCGGTCAAGAACGATGATCCGGTACCGAAAACAATCGCCAACACCCCTGCTCCGGAACAGGAAGAAACCAAGGTGATGGGGATGGAAACATTGCGCGAGATCAACGCGGAAGGCCGAGCCAATGCCCAGGAAGGGGTCGCCACCTCGGCAGAACGTCACGGCCTATGGTTCGTTGGTTTTCCCATGGCCCTCCTGGTACGGGTGACGCGGCCGTTGGTGGTAATTCTCGACAATGCGTCGATCCACACGGCCAAAGCTTTAGCGCTTTATCGGAAACTGCTGGAAGAATAGGGCCTGCGCTGCGACTTTCTGCCACCCAATAGCCCTGAGCTCAACCGCATCGAACTGGTCTGGAAGAAGATCAAATACGAGAGCTACCCTATCAAGCTGTTCGCGCCGGAAGAGGTGGAATCCGCCATCGATGAAAGCTTTGAGAATTTCGCCGCAATATACCAACTAACTTTTTTTCTGTGAACTTGTTATGTAGATTGAAGTGCATGTGTTCAACCTCCTGGACACCTAGGCCAATGCTATTGCCTACTGGTATCAAATGGCATCTGTAATACCTTTAGCACGGGCCACCAATGTCCCGGCGGTAACGTAGCTCAATACAAGTCGACCATCTTCCACCCCATACAGCCGCGTATGGTGCGTGCGGGAATCGCCATTAACTTCTAAGCTACCCGAATCGTTACGGCAGTTTTCTTGAAATCTGCCGACCAGTGCAAATTGGGTGGGTCCGCATACCATACCGCATGACTTACAAGTCATTCAAGTGCTGGCGATGCTGTTCCGCCTGTCTGCGCAAAGCCAATACATCGGCTTTCGCCATTTTCCTTAACTGCGGGTAAACCATGCCGATACGGGGGTTTCTGGAGAGTTTATAGGCATGGCGGGCGAAGAAATCCCAATACAGGGCATTGAAGGGGCAAGCCCGATCACCCAGCCGGGCTTTGCGTTCGTAATGACAGCCTTTGCAATAATCACTCATCCGATCAATATACGCCGCGCTGGAGACATATGGCTTGGTAGCCAGTAATCCCCCATCGGCATACTGGCTCATCCCCAAGGTATTGGGTAATTCCACCCATTCGAAGGCGTCGATATACACACCAAGATACCAGCGATGCACCGCCGTCGGGTCCAGTCCCGCCAGCAAGGCAAAGTTGCCAATCACCATGAGTCGCTGGATATGATGGGCATACGCATGTTCCAGCGACTGTCCGATGGCATGAGCGAGGCAACGCATGCGCGT